>CAXTOI010000038.1:0-9770 GCA_964245645.1 uncultured Novosphingobium sp.
ATCTATACCTTCGTGACCACGCTGCTTTATCTGCTGGAGGCCGCCGGCGAGGCTGGAAAAACCGTCTGGGTGCTCGATCGCCCCAACCCTGCAGGCCGCCCGATCGAGGGAACGCTGCTGCTGTCGGGCCAGGAAAGCTTCGTCGGCGCCGGGCCGATGCCGATGCGCCATGGTCTGACCTTGGGCGAGATGGGGCACTGGTTCATCCGCCACTTCGGGCTGGATGTCGATTACCGGGTGATCCCGATGACCGGGTGGCAACCCGAAGGATCAGGGTTCGGTTGGCCCGATGATCGCATCTGGATCAATCCCAGCCCCAATGCGGCCAACGTCAACATGGCGCGCTGCTATGCCGGCACAGTCATGCTCGAAGGCACGACGCTGTCCGAGGGGCGCGGCACCACGCGCCCGCTCGAAGTGCTGTTCGGCGCGCCCGATGTCGATGCACGCGCGGTACTGGCCGAGATGACCGCGCTGGCGCCGCATTGGCTGGACGGCTGCGCGATCCGCGAATGCTGGTTCGAGCCGACCTTCCACAAACACGCTCACCGATTGTGCAACGCGCTGATGATCCATGCCGAAGGGCCGGCCTATGATCACCTGGCCTTTCGCCCCTGGCGTCTGCAGGCGCTGGCGTTCAAGGCGATCCGCGGGCTGTACCCGGATTATCCGCTATGGCGCGATTTCCCCTATGAGTACGAATTGGACCGGCTGGCCATCGACGTGATCAACGGCGGGCCTGGCTTGCGCGAATGGGTCGATGGCGACCGCGCCGAACCCGGCGACCTGGATGCCGTGGCCGCGCCCGATGAGACGGCCTGGGCCGCGCAGATCGTGCCCCATCTGCTCTATGAATAAGCCGGAGCCATTCGGCGCAGTCTGACCGGCGCGCTTTCCTGCATGGCGATCATGGCCATCAGCCCGATGGCCGTGACCGCGGTAAGGTACCAGCCGATCGACATGGGATTTCCAGTGACATGCAGCAGCCATGTCACCACCAGCTGCGTCGTTCCGCCGAAGGCCGCCACCGGGATCGAATACACCAGGGCAAAGCCACGGGCCCGAACCGCGCGCGGCAGGCTTTCGGTGATAGCCGCATAAATGGCGCCTTGCGACACGACCTGGGTGAAGGAGAGGATGACATTGGCGCCGATGAACGCGGCTGCCGTGCGCGCGGTGGTCAGCCAGACGAAGCAGGGGGTAATTGCGACCAGAAAGGCGCATTGCGGAGCGATCATCACCCAGCGCCGCCCGATGCGGTCGCTGAGCCATCCCCCGAGCATGGCCCCGAAGATCGAAATCACCTGATTGGCGGTCTGGCCGGCGAAGGCGACGCTGCTCTTTAGATGCAGCGAGTTCTGGCCATAGGTTGCCATGTAATGGAAGATATAGGTCGAGATCGTGCCGGCGGTGACGATTCCGAAGCCAAGCCCGATCACCCGGCAATAGCGGTGAAAGGGCACCGCCGGCGCGGGCTCGGCCGCGACATCATGCGTTTCGGGCAGGCCATTGCGGATCAGCAGCGCGAACGGGACGATCGATGCGCCCAGACCGAGCGCGATGCGCCAGCCGAACTGGTCGAGCTGCAGTCTGGTCAGCACCAGGCTGAGCGCCAGCCCGACAATCGAGCC
Organism: uncultured Novosphingobium sp.; assembly: GCA_964245645.1. Taxonomy (GTDB): domain Bacteria; phylum Pseudomonadota; class Alphaproteobacteria; order Sphingomonadales; family Sphingomonadaceae; genus Novosphingobium. The sequence continues at coordinate 1,632 of CAXTOI010000038.1, forward strand.
CAGCGCACCGGCAATCGCCTGGCTTGCCGGCTGCCAACTGGCAGTAAATCCGCGTCGGTCGTCGCCGGCGGATTCCAGCATATAGGCGGTGGCCGACCCGATCTCTCCGCCCAGAGCAAAGCCCTGCAGCAGCCGGGCGATCAACGCCAGCAGCGGGGCGGCAATGCCGATCGTGGCATAGCCGGGGGAGAGCGCCAGCAGCAGGATGCCTGCTCCCATCATCGTCATGCTGGTCAGCATGGCCGGTTTGCGGCCCGCGCGATCGGCATAGCCGCCCAGGATATGCGCGCCCAGCGGGCGGGTGACGAAGCCCGCGCCGAAGGTGGCCAGCGAGGCCATCAGGCTGACGTAGCCATTGGACGATGGAAAGAAGGTGTGGCCGATCTGGATCGCGAAAAATGCAAAGGTCACGAAGTCATAGAGTTCCAGGCCATTGCCGATGTTGACCGCGAGGACGGCACGGCGCCGTTGCGCAGACGTCAGCGGCTGGCCAGCGACAAATGTCATCTGTGCTCCAGGAACAGAATATGCCTCGGGGGGAGCAGACCGGGCTTTGCGGGCCGAGTCAAGGATTCCGCAATTGCGAAATCAATGCTTCTTGCGGGTCAGTTCGCGCATGGCATTTTCAAGCCCGCCCAGCGTCAGCGGATACATCGACTCGCCGACCGCCTCGCGGATCAGCCTGGTCGAGGCGGAGTAATCCCACGTTCTCTGCTCGGACGGGTTCAGCCACACCGTCGCCGGATAAGTCGTGGTCACCCGGTTCAGCCAGACCACGCCCGCCTCTTCGTTGAAATGCTCGACCGAGCCGCCGGGATGGCTCACTTCATAGGGACTCATCGCCGCATCGCCAACGAACACCACCTTATAATCATGGCCGTATCTGTGCAGCACATCCCAGGTCAGGGTACGCTCGGCAAAGCGGCGGCGGTTGTCCTTCCACACGCCTTCGTACAGGCAATTGTGGAAGTAGAAGAATTCCAGGTTCTTGAACTCGGCGGTGGCCGCGCTGAACAATTCCTCGACCAGCTTGATATAGGGGTCCATCGAGCCGCCGACATCGAGAAACAGCAGCAGTTTGACCGCATTGTGCCGCTCGGGCCGCATGCGGATGTCGAGCCAGCCCTGCCGCGCCGTGCCATTGATGGTGGCATCCAGGTCCAGCTCGTCGGCGGCCCCTTCGCGGGCAAAGCGGCGCAACCGGCGGAGCGCGATCTTGATGTTGCGCGTGCCGAGCTCGCGGGTGTTGTCCAGATTGGCGAACTCGCGCTTTTCCCAGACCTTGATCGCGCGGCCGTGCTTGGCTTGCCCGCCGATGCGCACTCCTTCGGGATTATAGCCGGAATTTCCGAACGGGCTGGTGCCATTCGCGCCGATCCACTTATTGCCACCGTTGTGGCGTTTTTCCTGTTCTTCCAGACGCTTCTTCAGCGTATCCATGATTTCGTCCCAGCTGCCCAGTGCCTTGATCTTCGCCATTTCCTCTTCGGAAAAATAGCGCTCGGCGATAGCTTTCAACCAGTCTTCGGGGATCGTGACCGGCTGCTGGCCATAGTCGGTAATTAGCCCCTTGAAGACCTTGGCGAACACCTGGTCGAATCGGTCGAGCAGTCCCTCATCCTTCACGAAAGTCGCGCGGCTGAGGTAGTAGAACGCTTCGGGGGTACTCTCGATGACGTTTTTCTGTAGCGCTTCGAGCAGCACCAGGTGCTCCTTCAACGACGCCTGAATCCCGGCGGCGCGCAGTTCGTCGAGGAAATTGAAGAACATGAACTTACTTCTGCTCGGCAGGCGGCGGAGGCTGACGCTGGAAATGCTCTAACTGCGGGTCGATCGCTGCCCAATCCGGGGCGTCTTCGAGCCAGATCGACGCGGTTGGGCGCAGTCCGTGCCCAGGATCGAGGAACCCGAACCGCACGGTGCGATGATGCGGCCTTGCGGAGTTTTCCACAAACAAGGGAGTTCCGCAATTCGGGCAGAAATGCTGCGTCAGCGTGTTGCCCGATGCGGCCGTATAGCTGCGTCGGGCGGTGATGCCGGTGAACTGGAAGTCGTCGGTGAGGAACATGGCATTGCGCGCCGCCCCTCCGGCAGCGACTTGCTGGCATTGACGGCACCAGCATTCGCGCGTCGCCACCGGTTCGCCAGTGATCCGTGCCTTTGCCGCGCCACAAGCGCATTGTCCGGTATACGTCATATGCCGCCCTGACGCCGCGCCATGAACGCCAGCTTTTCGAACAGCATGATATCCTGCTCGTTCTTCAGCAGTGCGCCATGCAGCGGCGGAATCGCTTTCGACGGATCGCGGTTCTGCAGCACATCGAGCGGCATGTCCTCGTTGAGCAGCAGCTTGAGCCAATCGAGCAATTCGCTGGTGGAAGGCTTCTTCTTCAGCCCCGGCACGTCGCGCACCTCGTAGAATACCTCCATCGCCTTGGCTACCAGCACCTTCTGGATACCGGGAAAATGCACGTCGATGATCGCCTGCATCGTCTCGCGTTCGGGAAATTTTATATAATGGAAGAAACAGCGGCGCAGGAAGGCGTCGGGCAAATCCTTCTCGTTATTGGAGGTGATCACCACGATCGGGCGTTCGGCAGCAGTGATGCGCTCGCCCGTTTCATAGACGTCGAAGCTCATGCGATCGAGTTCCTGCAACAGATCGTTGGGGAATTCGATATCCGCCTTGTCGATCTCGTCGATCAGCAGCACCGGCAGTTGCGGGCTGGTGAATGCCTCCCACAGCTTGCCCTTGCGGATGTAATTGGCAATGTCATGCACGCGCGCGTCGCCGAGTTGGCCGTCGCGCAACCGCGCCACCGCGTCGTATTCATACAGCCCCTGCTGCGCCTTGGTAGTGGACTTGACGTTCCATTCGACCAGTGGAGCATCGACGGTGCGGGCAATTTCATGCGCCAGGACGGTCTTGCCGGTGCCCGGTTCACCCTTCACCAGCAACGGCCTGCGCAACAGGACCGCTGCATTCACCGCCACTTTCAGATCATCGGTGGCAACGTAGTCTCGCGTACCTTCAAAGCGCTGCATCTGCAGAAAATCCTATCCGCCGGGTTCAACTCCAGCGGATAGGTTGCAGATCAGACGATAGCAAGCAATGCGGTTGTAATCGGATGTGCGCGGATTTTGCCCAGGCCCGAGCGAAACGGCTGAATTGTCCGACGGCGCTCCTGAAGCCCGAGAATAGAAGCGCAGCGGCTTTGAGCCGCGAGCGCAGAAGGCGCCCGTCAGCCAGCCTGGCTTTACGCGTGTACCCTTAACGCAATCGGCCGCGACGGACCAGGTTGATCACCGCCAGCAGGATCAGCGCCCCCAGGATGGAGACTGCAAATGTCGACACCGTCAAACCGGCGGTATTGATATCGCCGCGTGAGAACAACAGTCCGCCAATAAACGCACCGACAATGCCGACGACGATATTGCCGATGATGCCCATGTCATCGCCCATGATGAGGCCCGCCAGCCAGCCGACGATGCCACCAACCAGCAACCAGATAATGATGCCCATGTCCTGTCTCCATTCCGTTCCGTCCTCGAAAAACACTGGTTTGGGGGAATTGTTCCAGCCGGCCAATGCCTGGGTTCGGCAGAAATTGCGGCGTCATGGCGCTGACCGCTTGCAGAATTGATGGAGCCTAAAAAGGCCGCTCCCCGTCGTAATTACCTGCAGGCGAATATCGGCATACCAGAATGTCGTATTCGGCATCCTCGGCAACGGCACAACCGACCTTGGTGGTGTCTTTCCACGCCAGCTGGGTAAAATGCCCCACGTCTTCGATCTTGCCGGTTGTGCTGTTCTGCGGAAAAATACCCGGCTTGAAGTATTGCTTCTCATCCGCCCAGGCGTTGACCATGTCTTCGGGCGAATAATAGCCTTTGGTCCCGCCCCAGATGTTTTCTCCCTGTGGTGACATCGCATTGTCCGGCGCATGTTGGAAGACGTGCGAGACGGCAAGCTGGTTGGCCCTGTTTGCCGCTGCGGCAGCCAGGCCCGAATCCCACTGGAGCGGAGCAATTCCAAGATGTTCCCGCGCGGCATTATGCGCAGCCAGAAGGCGTTGATCGAAGCTTTGCGGATCGGGTGCGTTGGCGATCGTCAGGAAACAGGACAAGCCGACTGCGCAAAGCGCGAGACGGCATCCGCTCGGCATTGCCATCGAGACGCGCAATTCTTTTGACAACATGCCCCCACGTTCTCGAATTCAGGCTCAGCCGTTCAAGCGACATGAGACTGTCCTAATTATAGACATCGAGGTTTCAACACCATTGTAGAATTGCGCCACTTGAATGCTGTTTGTTCAATCGACCTTAAGCCCCTCGCCAAACGCTTGAGCTCAGGCGTCAATCAGCTCCGGATCGATATCCCCGGCGCGGTTCTGGATGAACATGAAGCGATGTTCGGGATTGCGGCCCATCAGCCGTTCGACCAGATCCTTCACCCCGGCGCGGCCTTCGGCTTCGGGCGGCAGGGTGACGCGCAGCAGATTGCGCGTGGCCGGCGCCATGGTAGTCTCGCGCAGCTGCCCCGGATTCATCTCGCCAAGCCCCTTGAACCGCCCGACATCCACCTTCCGGTTGCGGAACTGGGTCTTTTCCAGTTCCGCGCGGTGCAGGTCGTCGCGCGCATAGGCGCTGTCCTTGCCCGAGGTGAGCCGGTACAGCGGCGGCTGCGCCAGATAAAGATGCCCGCGCCGCACCACCTCGGGCATTTCCTGGAAGAAAAACGTCATCAGCAGCGTAGCGATATGCGCGCCGTCGACATCGGCGTCGGTCATAATGATAATCCGGTCATAGCGCAGATTGTCGGCATTACAGTCCTTGCGCATGCCGCAGCCCATCGCCAAGGCCAGGTCGGCTATTTCAGTATTGCCGCGAATTTTGTCGGCCGTGGCCGAGGCGACGTTCAGGATCTTGCCCCGGATCGGCAGGATCGCTTGAGTCTTGCGGTCGCGCGCCTGCTTGGCGCTGCCGCCCGCCGAATCGCCTTCGACGATGAACAGTTCGGTCTCGCCCTTCCCCTCGCCGGTGCAGTCGGTCAGCTTGCCGGGCAGGCGCAGCTTGCGGCCGCTCGTTGCGGTCTTGCGCTTGATCTCGCGCTCGGCCTTGCGTTTCAGCCGCTCGTCCATGCGCTCCATGACATAGGCCAGCAGCGCCTTGCCTCGATCCATGTGGCTGGTCAGGAAATGGTCGAAATGATCGCGCACCGCGCTTTCGACCATGCGCGCCGCTTCGGGGCTGGTCAGCCGGTCCTTGGTCTGGCTCTGAAACTGGGGATCGCGCACGAACACCGAGAGCATCACCTCGCTGCCGGTGATCAGATCGTCGCCGATGATGTCCTTGGCTCTTTTCTGGCCGATCAGTTCGGCAAAGCTGCGGATGCTCTTGGTCAGCGCGGTGCGCAGCCCCGCCTCATGCGTGCCGCCATCGGGGGTGGGGATGGTGTTGCAATAATACGAATAGGCCCCGTCCGACCACAGCGGCCAGGCGATCGCCCACTCCACCCGGCCATTGGCTTCTCCGGGGAAATTCTGGCTCCCACGAAAGAAATCGGTGGTCACGCATTCGCGCGTCCCCAATTGCTCGGTTAGATGATCGGCCAGCCCGCCGGGAAACTGGAACACCGCTTCGGCCGGCACATCGGCCGCTGTCAGCGCGAGCGCACATTTCCAGCGGATTTCCACACCGGCGAACAGATAGGCTTTCGACCGGGCCAAACGAAACAGCCGCGCCGGCTTGAACTTCGCATCCTCGCCGAAGATGTCGCTGTCGGGCACGAAGGTGACCGAGGTCCCGCGCCGGTTCGGCGTTCCGCCCAGGCTTTGCAGTTCCCCCAGCGGCAGCCCGCGTGCAAATTCCTGTGCATATAGCACCTTGTTCCGCGCCACTTCGATCCTGGTGAAACTCGACAACGCATTGACCACGCTGACCCCCACGCCATGCAGGCCGCCGCTGGTCGCATAGGCCTTGCCGGAAAACTTGCCGCCAGAATGCAGCGTAGTCAGGATCACTTCCAGCGCCGATTTGCCGGGAAACTTGGGATGCTCGTCGACCGGAATGCCGCGCCCGTTGTCGATGATCGTCAGCCGGTTGCCGACATCCAGGAACACCTCGATCCGGTTGGCATGGCCCGCCACCGCCTCATCCATGGCATTGTCGATGACCTCGGCCGCGAGATGATGCAATGCCCGCTCATCGATGCCGCCGATGTACATGCCGGGCCGCCGCCGCACCGGCTCCAGCCCCTCCAGCACTTCGATCGCCGAGCCGTCATAGGCTTCGACCGGGCTGGTGGCAGGCGGGTTCTGGAACAGATCATCGGCCATGCGGAGCCTATAGGGGCGGCAAAGTCGCGACGGCAAGGCGCCCTGCGCGCTTTTCCGCAATCGTTGGGCAGTCCGCAGCGCTGCGCCTTACGCGAATTCCGCTTTCCAGGCCGAAGAAAATGACCGATGTTGCGAGTTGCCATCTGCAGGAAAATAGCATGAGACCGGTATATCGTTTCTTTATGACCGGGGTCGTCCTGGCCGCGGCCAGCCTGTCCGCCATGGCCGGTGCAACGACCGGGGTGCCCGCGCTCACCCCCCGTGATCCGGCCTTCGTCGACACCTTCCGCGAGATCGTGGAGACCGATAGCTCGATCACCACGGGCAGTTGCACGGCGGTGGCGGACAAGGTCGAGGCACGGTTGCGCGCGGCAGGCTATGGCGATGGCGAAATCACTCGCTTCGCGGTGCCCGACCATCCCAAGGAGGGCGGGATCGTCGCCGTGCTGGCGGGGAGTTCAGCTACGATGAAGCCGATCCTGCTGCTTGGCCACATCGACGTCGTCACCGCCAAGCGCAAGGACTGGGTGCGCGATCCCTATAAGTTGATCGAAGAGGGCGGCTATTTCTATGGGCGCGGCACCAGCGACATGAAATCGATCGACGCGGTCTGGATCAACACGATGGTACGGTTGCGCAGCGAAACGCAGCGGCCGCGTCGCACCGTCAAAATGGCGCTGACCTGCGGCGAAGAGACCAGCGGCGCATTCAATGGCGCGCAATATCTCAGCCAGAATCGTCGCGCGCTGATCGATGCCGAATTCGCGCTTACCGAGGGCGGCGGCGGCCTGACCGACGGCAAGGGCGTGTCGGAGGGCGGCAAGCTGGTGCTGTTGAGAGTGCAGGTGGGTCAGAAAGCCTATCAGGACTTCACCCTGACTGTAACCAACGCCGGCGGTCATTCCAGCCAGCCGGTGCCGGATAACGCCATCGTTACCCTGGCGCGGGCGCTGGAGAAGGTACACGCCTATCAGTTCCCCTTACAGTTCAACGACACGACTCACGCCTATTTCCTAAGCTCGGGCCAGTTGCGCGGCGACGAGACGGGGCGCGCCATGATCGCGCTGGCCAACAACCCGGGCGATGCGGCAGCAGAAGCGGTGGTGAACCGCGACAAGATGCTGCATTCGCTGCTGCGCACCACCTGCGTGCCGACGATGGTCTCCGCCGGCCACGCGCTGAACGCGCTGCCGCAACGGGCAACGGCCAATGTGAACTGCCGCATTTTCCCCGGCGATACCTCGGAGCAAACCCAGGCTGCGCTGATCGCCGCCATCGCCGATCCTGCAGTCAGCGTCGAGCCCCGCGTTAACGACAAGCCGATCGCCAAATCACCGCCGCTCGATCCCAAGGTCATCGGACCGATGGAAAAAGTGGCGGCGCGTTACTTTCCGGGCTTGCCGGTGATGCCGTCGATGTCCACCGGGGCCACCGACGCAGTCTATACCGGATCGGTCGGCATTCCTACGTATGGCGTGCCCGGGGTGTGGAGCAATCCCGACGAGAATGGCATCCACGGTCTGAACGAGCATATCGAAGTGCAGTCGCTGCTGACGGGCAGGGCCTATCTGTACGATCTGGTGAAGGCCTATGCCGATTGATGGAACAGCGATAAAATAGCGATCGTCATCCTGACGAAAGTCAGGACCCATTCAGCACTACGTCCGGTACCACCCGCTAAGGCATAGTTACGCAAGACGGAAATAATCAGGGAAGCTGATCAAGGGCGTTATCGATCAGAGAGTGCCTAAATATGCCCGTCGGCCCGGCCTTGAGCCGGGCCAAGGCTGCCTTTCTGCAC
>CAXTOI010000038.1:9780-14652 GCA_964245645.1 uncultured Novosphingobium sp.
CACACCCTCCAAAACCCGCCCGGGGGCCCCGCGGGGCCCCCGCCCCAAGGCTGCCTTTCTGCACCGGACAAATAAAGAAAGAGGCCCAAGCCCAGGTCAAGCCCGGCCCCACGGGGTGTGACGAGGGTGTTATCTTGGTGAAGCTCCGACTTGATCAGAGGTTCCGTAACTCGCTGGAAATGAATATCAACACCATCAGCGATGCGCTGAATGGATGCTGACTTTCGTCAGCATGACAAATGAAATACAAACCGAAGCTCAATCCGCAAACCGCGCCGGCGCCGGGCTGATCACCGTCACCCCTCCGACGCGCACCGCTCGTACTTCGAGCGCGCGCTCGATCACCCCTTTGGCAGAGAACCGGAATGCCCCGTCGACCCCGATAAAGCCGCCGCGATCGTACATTCTAGCAGTAGGAAACGGTGTTCCGGGCGTCCAGCCCGTGGCGATGCGCAGGGTCAGCAGCACGCTGTCATAGCCTAACGTGGCAATGGGGTAAGGCGCCGCGCCGAAACGGGTGCGGTAGCTGGAGGCAAAACGAGCGAAGCTTTGATCGGGGTGTGCGGCAAATTCCGCCCCGCGTAGCGCCGGGCTGTGTGCGACAGTGGCATCACCGCTCCACAGTTCGGTGCCGAGGATGCGGGGAGCGGCACCCACTTTCAAAGCCAGCGCTGCCCGGATCGCCAATGGACCGGTGTCGGCAATCAGTACCGCGTCGCTGGGGCCGTGCGCCTTCAGCCTATTGGCCGCAGCGGCGATCTTGCCATTGCGACGATCATAGCTTTCCATGCCCACCATCACGCCGCCGCATGCGCGTTCCGCCGCCAGCACCGCTTTTGCAGATCGTTCGCCATAGATGCCCAGGGGGATCAGCGCAGCGAAGCGCGTGGCACCTTGTGCCCGAGCTTCACGGACGACGCGGGTAATCGCCTCGCCGGGAATATTGCCCATGACGAAGACATCGTCGCCGGCAACCGCGGTATCGTTGGAATAGGAGATCACCGCGACATGCGATGCGCGCGCGGCATTGGCGACCCCTTGGGCTTCTTCGCCCAGCAACGGCCCCAGGATCAACCGGTTGCCATCGGCGATCGCCCTGGCCGCAGCCTCGGGTGCGCCGGTCGAGGTATCATATGTCGTAATGCGAAGGTTGGTAGCGTTGGTTTCGAGCACCGCCATCATCGCTGCATTTTCGATCGCGTGGCCTACTGCGCCGTTCGGCCCGGACATCGGCACCAGCAAGGCGACGCGATGGCGCCCGGCATCGGTCGGCAGCGCCGAGACCGGCAGCGGCGGCGGCGGCGGCGGCGGTGCGGCCACGCGGGGAACGACCTGACAGCCGGCCAGCAGTATCGTCGCCATCACCACCGGCACGACGCCACGCCGCAATCGCGCCCAAATCATCCGCCCCTCGAACATCACTTGCGATTCCCGGTGCCGGTGGTCCATGAGCATCGCATGACGCTGTCGCAAAATGAGACTGGGCCACTTCTGCCAGGCCTCTATATCGTTGCGACCCCGATTGGCAATCTCGGCGATATCACGCTGCGGGCAATCGAGGTGCTGCGAGATGTATCTGCGGTGGCCTGCGAAGATACGCGGATCACCGGAAGGCTGCTGCACCATCTCGGCTTCAGGCAACGGCTGATCCGCTATGACGATCATGCCGATGAACATGCGCGTGAACATCTGCTCGAACTGATGGCCACCGCCCCGGTCGCGCTGGTCTCGGATGCAGGCACGCCGCTGATCTCCGATCCCGGGTTTCGCCTGGTGCGCCTGGCGCGCGAACGCGGCATCGCCGTAACCAGCCTGCCGGGCGCCTGCGCCGCGATCACCGGGCTGACGCTGGCCGGATTGCCGAGCGACCGGTTTCTGTTTGCCGGCTTTCTGCCAGCCAAGGAAAAGGCGCGCGCCGACGTTCTGGCTGAATTGGCTGCCGTGCCGGCCAGCCTCATCTTCTATGACACCGGGCCGCGGCTCTGCGCATCGCTGGCAGCGATCGCAACCGTGCTGCCGGGCCGCGAAATCGCCGTAGCGCGCGAATTGACCAAATTCTTCGAGGAATGCCGCACCGGCTCTGCGGTTGAACTCGCCGCCCATTACGCCGAGCATCCGCCCAAGGGCGAAATCGTGCTGCTGGTTGCGCCGCCGGTGGCTGAGCAAACCACTGCGAAAGACGCCGATGCCATGCTGCTGGCGGAATTGATTCACGCCAAGCCGTCGCAGGCCGCCGCCAGCGTGGCCAAACGCACCGGGCTCGAGCGCAAGGAACTCTACGCGCGCGCCCTGGCGCTCAAATGAAGGCCAGCCGGCAAAGGGCCGAACGTCGCGGCCATCGCGGCGAAACCCTGGCCGCATGGTACCTTCGCCTCCACGGCTGGATGATCGTCGCGCGCCGCTTGCGCACTCCGCGTGGCGAAGTCGATCTGATCGCGCGGCGGCGGCGGATGGTGGCGTTCGTCGAGGTCAAATGGCGCCGCAACGCAGCCGACCTCGCCACCGCCGTCGACGAATTCCGCCTGGCGCGCGTCGCTGCCGCCGCCCACAGCGTTGGGCATCGCTACTGCCGGCCGGGTGATGACATGCGCATCGATGTGCTGCTACTTGCGCCGCGCCGTTGGCCCCGCCACATCGCCAACGCCTGGATGCCAACACACGGAAACCCGCCGAGATGACTTTACGCGTTGCCATCCAGATGGACCCGATCCAGTCGATCAATATCACCGGCGATAGCTCCTTCGCCCTCTTGCTCGGCGCGCAGGCGCGGGGACACATGCTGTGGTATTACGATGTCGGCTCGCTGGTCTGGGACGAGGGGCAGATATTTGCCTGGGCCGCACCGTTCACCGTCCAGCGCATGCGCGGCGACCACGTCCAGCTGGGCGAATTCGCCCGGATAGACCTCATGAACGACATCGACGTCGTGCTGATGCGGCAGGACCCGCCGTTCGACCTGGGCTATATCACCGGCGCGCATATCCTGGAAAAGCTCAAAGGCCGCACGCTGGTCGTCAACGACCCCGAAAGCGTCCGCAATGCACCTGAGAAAGTGTTCGTCCTCGATTTCGCCCATTTCATGCCGCCCACGCTGGTCGCGCGGCGGATCGAGGATGTCCGCGCCTTCCACGCCCGCTATCCCGGCGACCTGGTGGTCAAGCCGCTCCACGGCAACGGCGGCAAGGCGGTGTTCCGCATTCCTGCGGACGGCAGCAATCTCGGCGCGCTGACCGAGCTGTTCGGGCAGGTATGGCGCGAGCCCTTCATGGTCCAGCCGTTCCTGCCCAGCGTGGCCGAGGGCGACAAGCGCATCGTGCTGGTCGACGGCGAAGTGGCCGGCGCGATCAACCGCCGGCCGGGCGAGGGCGAGTTCCGCTCCAATCTCGCGGTCGGCGGCTCGGCGGAGGCTTCCGACTTGACTCCGCGCGAACAGGAGATCTGCGCGGCGCTGGGCCCGGAACTGAAGCGGCGCGGACTGGTGTTCGTCGGCATCGACGTGATCGGCGGCGAATGGCTGACCGAGATCAACGTGACCTCACCCACCGGCATCGTCGCCATCGATCGCTTCAACGGCACCGACACCGCCGCGCTGATCTGGGAGGCGATCGAACGGCGGCATGCGGATATGGCGCCCTCGGAAGGGACTTTGCTCGACTGATCCAATCGGCTCGTCGGGCGTAATGGATTGTTACATGACTGCCGCCTTCTCCGCCTTGCTGAGCTTGTCAGAGCATTGCCTTTCTTCTTCTATGGGTGTGAATAGAAAGGTAAACCTTCGACAAGCTCAGGACAGGCGGCGAGAGGCAATGGCATAGGCGGTCCAACCCGAAATCAGGAGCCTCTCATCGCAAACTGGATCATCCAGACCATCCTGTCCGGCGGCTATTTCGGCATCCTGCTGTTGATCCTGATCGAAACGATCGTTCCCGTCATCCCGTCGGAAGTGATAATGGCGTCAGCGGGCGTCGCCGTAGCGCATGGCACGATGTCATTCTGGCCCCTGGTGCTGGCCAGCGCGATCGGCGCGACGATCGGCAATCTGTGCTGGTTCACCGTCGGCAATCGGCTGGGCTATGAACGCCTGCAACCGTGGGTGCGGAAACATGGCCGCTGGCTGACACTGGAATGGCCCGATGTCGAGAAAGGAACCGAGTTCCTGCGCAAGCATGGTCATTGGATGGTTGGCGCGCTCCGCGTATCGCCGGTCGGCCGCACGATGATCTCGCTGCCGGCGGGGCTGGTGCACATGCGCCGCTGGCTGTTCATCGTGTTCACGCTGATCGGCACCGCGACCTGGAATGGCCTGTGGATCGCCGGCGGCCATTGGCTGGCGCCGCATATGGCCGAATGGCATACGCCGATCAGCTGGACGCTGGGTGGTATTGTCGCGCTGATCCTGGCGATCTACCTGTGGCGCGTGACGCATTGGAAGCCTCACTAAAATCCTCCCCCTCCGGGGGAGGTGGCTCGCGAAGCGAGACGGAGGGGGCGTCAATCGTTCCCCACAATTCCCCTCTGCCAGCCCTACGGGCTGCCAACTCCCCCAGAGGGGCAGGATTATCAACCTTCTCTAATCCCGCTCCCGCGGATGCGCCGTGCGATATACATCCAGCAGCATCGCCGCATCGACCCGCGTGTAAATCTGGGTCGAACCCAGGCTGGCGTGCCCCAGCAACTCCTGCAAGCTGCGCAGATCCGCCCCGGCGCCCAGCAGATGCGTGGCAAAGCTGTGGCGCAGCGCGTGCGGCGTCGCCGTCGGCGGCAGACCGAGCGCGATCCGCGCCCGCGCCATCGCCTTTTGCACCATTCCCTGCGACAAGGCGCCGCCGCGCGCGCCGCGAAACAGCGGGTCATCGCGGGTAGGGGCATAAG
>CAXTOI010000039.1:0-5491 GCA_964245645.1 uncultured Novosphingobium sp.
CGCCCCGACGGCGCCGTGTTCACAAACGACTGGATGGCAGTCGCCTTCATGGACGTGGTGCGCAAGGCAGGCGTCAGGGTACCCCAGGATCTTTCAGTCACCGGTTTCGACGATATCCCCTCCGCCCGCTACTGCGATCCACCGCTTACCTCGTATCGCCAGCCGATGGTCGAGATGGGTGCTGAGGCCGCCCGGCAATTGCTTTGCCTGATCACCGAAAGTGCAGCGGTCCTACCGGAGCGAACGATCTATGCCGGCGAGGTGGTCATTCGGGGCAGCAGCTAGTTTGCACCTTGCCAATTTGGAAAACGTTTGCCAAATTCTGCCCCGTCGCTCTGTGCGGCAGCGGAGTCGCAATGGCGCAGGAACGCATCAGACTGGCTTTGTGCGGCGGCGGCCCGGGTGCATTCATCGGTCCGGTTCATCGTATGGCCGCGCGGTTGGATGACCGCTTTGTGCTGGTCGCCGGCATGTTCAGCCGCAACGCCGCGCTGGCCGGCGCGCGCGCCGCCGAATGGGGCATCGATCCCATGCGCAGCCATACCGACATCACCGGACTGATCGCGGCCGAAGCGGCGCGCGCAGATGGCATCCAGGCCATCGCCATCGCCACACCCAATGTCAGCCATCATGCCATTGCCGCGGCCGCGCTCGACGCGGGGCTGCACGTCTTGTGCGAAAAACCGATGACGGCAGTGACAGCCGAAGCACGCGACCTGGTCGATCGCACCGCAACCGGCGCAAGCGTGTTCGCTCTGGCCTTCACATACGCCGGTTATGCAATGGTCCGTGAAGCCAGGGCGAGGATCGCTGCAGGCGAGATCGGCGCAGTTCGCAAGGTCATGATCGACTATCCGCAGGGGTGGCTCGCGGCACCGACCGGTCCGGATAATCGCCAGGCGGCGTGGCGCACCGATCCGGCGTGTGCGGGCGCGGGCGGCTGCCTGGGCGATATCGGCGTCCACGCCTTTCACCTTGCCGAGTTGGTTGGCGGATTGCGCGTCCGCCGATTATGCGCCGACTTGTCGCGAATAGTGCCAGGCCGCAAGCTGGACGACGACTGCAACATCCTGCTCCGCTTCGATGGCGATGTGCCCGGCTTGCTCAGCGCTTCGCAAGTCGCGACGGGCGAAGGCAATGGCCTGGCATTTCGCATCTATGGCGAGCGGGGGGCGCTGCAGTGGTCGCACTGTGCGCCCGGCGTGCTGCATCGCCTACACAGTGATGGGCGCGCAGAAGCCGTTTTTGCCGGAACCCCGGCAGTAAGCTTGCCGGCAGCACAAGCGACGCGCTTGCCGTTCGGGCACCCCGAGGGCTTCATCGAGGCGCTAGCGACGTTGTACCGCGATTTTGCCGATGCCATCGGCGGCAATACGACACAGGTCGGCACGAACCTGCCGGGCGTGCGCGACGGGCTGCGCGCGATGGCGTTCATCGATGCCGCGATCGCATCCGATCGGGTCAAGGCCTGGGTGACCATGCCGGGAGACGGGCTATGAGGACGATCAAAGGCCCGGGGCTGTTTCTGGCTCAGTTCATCGGTGATGAAGAACCGTTCAACACCCTCGACAATCTTGCCGGCTGGGCGGCGGCGCTGGGCTACGAGGGCATCCAGATCCCATGCGACCCGCGCCTGATCGACCTTGAGCTCGCGGCCGAAAGCCTGGATTATTGTGACGATCTGCGCGGAAGGCTGGCCGCGCATCGCATCGTGCCCACTGAGCTGTCGACCCATTTGCAAGGCCAACTGGTCGCCGTTCATCCCGCCTATGATGCGCTGTTCGACGGCTTTGCCCCCGCTCGCCTGCGCGGACGCCCCGCCGAACGCCTCGCCTGGGCAACGCGGCAGGTTACGCTCGCCGCACGGGCGAGCCGCAATCTTGGGCTCGATGCGCATGCTACCTTCTCCGGCGCGCTTGCCTGGCCCTACCTGTATCCTTGGCCGCAGCGCCCAGCCGGGCTGGTAGAGGAAGCATTTGCCGAGCTTGCCCGGCGCTGGAGGCCGATCCTCGATGCGTTTGAGGACGCGGGGGTTGATTGCGCCTATGAACTTCATCCCGGCGAGGATCTGCACGACGGGGCAAGTTTCGAGCGTTTTCTCGATGCAGTAGGAGGACATCGACGCGCCGCGATACTGTACGATCCCAGTCATATGCTGTTGCAACAGCTTGATTATCTTAGCTTCCTCGACATCTATCATGCGCACGTCAAATGCTTTCACGTCAAGGATGCCGAGTTCCGGCCCGATGGGCGCTCAGGTGTATACGGCGGCTATCAACCCTGGCTCGACCGCGCCGGGCGCTTCCGCTCGCCGGGCGATGGCCAGATCGATTTCAAGGCAATCTTTGCCAAGCTTGCCGCTCATGATTATCCCGGCTGGGCTGTGCTCGAATGGGAATGCGTGCTGAAGTCGGGAGAGGAGGGAGCGCGCGAGGGGGCACCGTTCATCCGCGACCACATTATCCAGGCCACCGATAAGGCCTTCGACGATTTTGCGGGCGGTTCACTCAAATCCGGCCAATTGCGCAAATTGTTGGGGCTGCAAGAAGCCGTAGATGACGCGTGACGGATCGGGTTACCCGCAAGGCGCAGAATGCGCGCTGGACCGATGTCGTAGCCGCCGCCGCCGCAACAACACCATAACGGCTCGCTGCGACTATTGAGATGCCCGGCGCCGCGCGTCAGCGATCGCCCGACGCGCGGATGGCGTGATCAAGGCATAACCAGCGGCGTTCGGATGGACGCCGTCGTCCGACAATGCCGCATTAATAGCGCCATGGCCGTCATCCAGCAACGCGTAGTAATCCACCAGCGTCAAGCCTTCGCGGCGCGCAAAGCCGATCAACCAGAGGTTGTACGCGGCGATGCGGGGTATCGGCGCGATGTCCGTGCGCCAGTCGAAGCGTCGTGCCGGGGGAATCGTGCCGATGATCACCGCGATATGATGGGATCGCGCCAGATCGACCATCGTCTCGATGTTTGCCTCGATGCGTGACAGGCTAGTAGGCCCGGTATTGCCGGCGATATCGTTCGTTCCCGCCAGGATGTGGACGATCTGCGGCTTGAGATCGATCACATCAGCGCGAAACCGGCCAATCATCTGTGCGGTGGTCTGTCCGCTTATACCGCGGTCGATGACATCTGCCTGGAAGAAGCCCGGCGCATGGCGACCCCACAGCTCCGTGATCGAATCGCCAAAAAAGACGACCCGGTTTGCTGAAGGCGGCGCCAGGGCAATGTTGGCCGCTTCGTAGTGACATAGGCCGGCAAAGTCGGAAACCAGCAGCCGCTGCTGCCACGCCAGGAAGCTCTGCAGCTCTGCCGGGGTCATCGCAGGCCACGATCGCCCGGGCGGCACACCGGCGGCAAGCGCCGTTGCCACGCGCGGTGGTGCGGGTTCAAGCGCGGCGCACGGCCGATCCAGTACTCCGGTGCGCAGTCCCGCCGGCGCGCCGTCCGCCGGCCAGGCAATCTGCGGGCAAACGGCCAATAGCAAGGCGATCGCCGCGCTCAGGTAGAACGCTTGGTCAGTCACAACGCGGGCATAACGCGGCCGGCGCCGAACGCAATGGGATCGCGGATCGGGCATGGTCTTATGCACCGACCGGCACCACCTGGCGTCCCGCCACCCAGACCGCGCGGATATCTTCGCGTTTCGCCCGCCGCACGATTTGCTCGAACAGGTCGGTCGGCGCATCGCTGCCCGGATAGCGCAGGGCGTTAGTGCGCACCGCCAGCGCATCGAACTGAAACCCGGGCCGGAACGCGCCGACTTTCAGACCTAATGCCTCGCCGCCTCCGGCCGTCGCCATCCAGAACGCCTCGGCTACGTCGATCGCCGCGCCCGGCTTGTCCCGCATTCGCGCCACGTCGATGGCGCTTCGCGCATTATCCAGTACCGAAGGCGAATAGCCGCCGGCGATGTCGGTGCCTAGACCGATGCGCAGGCCCTCGTCGAGGATTTCGCGTGCCGGAAGGATGGCACCGGCGAAATAGATGTTGGAAAGCGGACAATGGGTAAAGGCGGCGCCGCGTTCCCTGATCAGAACGCGATCGTCGGCAATGGTGTAGTTGCCGTGCGCCAGCACGGTATGGGAACGCAGCAGCCCGAAATGGTCGAGCATTTCGGCGTCGGACCGGCCGAACCGGCTGTGGCCATGCTCGACTTCCCAAAGGCTTTCCGAGCAATGCGTCTGCACATGCGCACCGGTGGCTGCGGCTAGATCGCCGAGCTCCGTAAGCAGTTCCGTGCTGCAACTCGGCAGGAAGCGCGGGGTGATCGCCGGCAGCACCAGCGGTGCGCGGCCTGGAGTGAGCGCGCGAATGCGCTCGATCACCGCGCGCGAACCGCCGACTGCGGTACCGGCATCGCTGTCGCGGTAGTAATCCGGGCATTCGGCGGAATTGTCCATGGCGACCTTGCCGATGATGGCGCGCTGGCCCAGCTTCAGGCAGGTTTCGGCGAGCGCCAGCGTTGCCGGCACATGGATGGTGCCGAAATAGGTCGCCGTCGTGGTGCCTTGCGCCAGCAATGCTGCGACCATATCGGCATAGACGGCACGGGCGAAGCCCAGATCGGCGTAGCGTGCTTCCAGTGGAAAGGTATGACGTTGCAGCCAATCCTCCAGCGGCACGTCGAGCGCCCGGCCAAGCTGCGGCCATTGCGGGGCATGAACATGGCAGTCGACAAATCCTGGAAGCAGGACCTCGCCTTCCGGAAGATCGTAGAGCACGCCCGTAGCGGCCAGTTGCGCGGCGCGTTCGGGTATCGCCGCTCCTGCGGACAGGATGGTCCCATCGGCATCGACCTCGATCAATGCGTCGTGAAGCCACTCCAACCGGGCGCGCATCGGCGTATGCGCCAGCTGCCCGCGAACGGCGAGAGCTGATCTGGATGGAGCCTGCGTCACGATGGGATGAGCCAATGCGGTTCGCGAAGCGTCAGCCACATAGGCTCTTTTCGGCGGCCAATTAGAGGCTCTTGCCTGCAGAAGCTGTCTTCCTGACAACTTTCCGATTGGTCGCGACCAGCAACAGCAACGTGCATATGGCCATGCCGATCTCCGTCACGACCGGCAAAGCCGACAGGCCCCAGCGATCGACTACCAGCCCGGCGATTATCGCCGCCCAGGCAAAGCCGCTGACGATCAGCGGCGCGGCGACGGCCGCCATCCGTCCCTCCGCATCGAACGACGCCGCCAGGGCGAGCAGAATCGGAAAACTGAATTGCAACGCGAAGATCGCCGGCGTCAGCGCCAGCAGGAACACCATCGGGCTATGGGTGGTCAGCGCAACCTGCCAGCCAAATCCACATAGCGCGAACGCGCCGATCAGCGAACATTGTGCGCCGAACTGCCCCGCACACCAGCCGCCGGCCAGACAGCCGATTGCCGAGAAGAACAGGATGACGCCGATCGCCGAGCCCGCCGCCCCATAGCTGAACCCCAAGTGGCGTGCGGCGGTAAACATGAAAGCAAAGCCAAGTCCGCTG
>CAXTOI010000039.1:5501-10322 GCA_964245645.1 uncultured Novosphingobium sp.
AACCGACGCCCAGGGCGATCACCGGCGCCGCCCGCCACCCCATGCCGAGCGGGCCGGGGGGATCGCCAGCGCCAGCGCCAGCACCGAGCGGGGGCGCCAGCGCCCGGCGCGAGCCGACCAGCGCCAGCGCGAAGACACCGCACAACAAGGACGCACAAAGGAAACCGCCACGCAGCCCGTCCTGTTGTACCGCCGCCCCGACCACCGCGATCATCGCCGACATCAGCAGCACGCCGACCGTATCGACGATGCCGAAGCCTTGCTCGGCCCGCGCGGACAACGCGATGGAGCGTGACGTCAGCCCCATCAACATACCTCCGCAAATACCGGCGAAGAACTGCCCGCTCAGCAGCAGCATCGGGGTCGCAACACAAAATGCATTCGCCGCTTCGGCGACGGCAAGCAACAGGCCAAATATGACAATGGCGCTGGTCGCGCTGCAACGCCGCATGGTTGCCGGAAGAACCGCCGAAGCAAATATGCCCCCGACGAACGGCATGGCCGCCGCAATTCCAGCCATGCGCGGCGAATAATGCGCTTCTTCGACAAATCGCGAAATCAGCACCGGTTTCATTGAACTGAACATGGTGGAGGTCGAAAATGCAGCCGACCCGGCAATGAGCAATCTGATATCGAGCCGTGGTCGCGCGGTCGTCGGGATCGCGCCGCTCATTGCGTAAACCGCCCTTTGTGCGAGGCTTCGAGCTTCGACTGCAGATGGGCGCCGGCCAAAATCGGTGCATATCGGGCAGGTCTGTGCTCGGTGACGCAATCCGGCAGCGCCTCGACCGTCACGTCCGAGTCCGGATCAAGGAACATCGCAATCGAATATCTGTCGCGATCGCCGGTTCTGGCGATCACCCGGTGCAGCGTCGATTTATGTTTCCCGTTGGTCCAGCGCTCCGGCAGATCGCCGCTATTTACCACCGCTGCATCATCGCGCGGCGGCACATCGATCCATCCGCCGCGGCTGTCCATCACCTGCAGCCCGCCAACGCCGTGCTGAAACAACGGGGTGATAAAGCCATAGTCGGTATGCGCACCGGCACCGAATTGCCCCGGGGCCGGCTCATGGATGCCTGGAGCCGGGTAAATGCAGCAGGCGCAGAGTGACGTTGGCGCCCGAACGCGCACGGACGAAGAAGTCATTCGCCACGCCCATATTGGCCCCGGATTTTGCGTCGTCTGAAAATTCGATGACAGGAAGCACCATCAGTTCTTTCTTTGCCCACGTTCAGGCATGCGCCTCTCACCGCAGCAGCAAATTCGTTTAAAGGACCATGAGAGCGCATCGCCTGGCCGAGGCTTGAAGAGCATATGGCGCAGCCATGATACCTCAGCGAGCGCAATGATCAGTACATGACGATGCAAAAAATAGTCGGCTGTCTTGGCAAGTCCTGGCTCAACTACCTGCGGTAGATTTAATGCTCCAGCTAGCTATCCGGAGACAGCATGAACTCTTCGACGCGACCCATCGCATCGGGCTCGGTGCGCAGCGTGAGTTCGAGCTTTTGGTGATTAAAAGTTAGCAGGAAGCGCTCGACCGTGAAGCCGCCGCGTCGGCCTGTGCCCGTCTCGACGAAACTCCGTGGCTCTCCCAAGGGTGCAAGACTGGAGCGGTAGTCGGCAATTGCCGCGGGCGTGAAGTAAGCGTTGCCGTCTGCGGTGAAGGCCGAGTGGTCGAAGTGGCCGGAGCGCATCATATCATAAAGCGCGCGAGCCCGTGCCACGCCGCTGCCGACGGCGAACAATTGCTGCTCGATCGCGTCCGCAATTCCTACTTCCGCATCGCCGAAATCGGCATTGTCCAGAACGACGATAGCAGCCGCATCGTCAGGATAGACGCGGTTCTCACTTAGAAAACCGGATTGTCCGCCCCTATGCCGGACGCGGCGGTGTCCTGCTACCGAATCCACGTAAACACCGAGTCCATAACCTGTACCCAGGCCGCTCTTGAGCACTGCCTCGGTTTGCTGCGCCGCATAGGAAGCCGGCGACATTACGCTGCGGTCGATCATCGAGATGTCCCAACGCGCAAGATCGGTGGCGGTCATGACAAGTTCGCCGGCTGCAAAAGACCAGCCGGATCCCATCGGTGTTGCCAAACGCACCGGCCCAAGCCCGAAGCGACTATGGCCCAGCGGAGCCGATCCCGGCAATCCGGCATCGATATCTGTTGGAGCCATGCCGAGCCTGGCAAAGACATGCGCGCGCAGGAAGGCGAACAGTGACTGGCTGGAGACCCGCTCCACGATCAGGCCGGCAGCGACGTAGCCCGTGTTCGAATATTGAAAGCGCGTTCCCGGTTCGAAGTCGAGCGGCGCCTGTGCCCAGCGCCGCAGAATGTCAGACGGGGTGGCGGGCTGCGTCATGGCCGCGAACAGATAATCCTGCGGCCAGTAGTCGCGATAACCGGACATGTGCGTCAGCAACTGCCGGATCGTGACTTCCCGCGCCCTGGTCAGCTCCGGCAGATATTTTGCTACCTTGTCGTCGAGTGACAGCCTGCCTTCTTCTGCAAGGATCAGGATTGCCGCGGCGGTAAACTGCTTGGAAACGGAGGCGATCGCGTACGGGGCGTCGGTTCGTGCCGCCTGGCCCGGGCGCTGCAAGCCATAAGCTCGGGTGTAGACGATCCGGCCATCCTGGACGATAGCGATGGATGCAGCCGGTACTCCGGTCCTGGCGAGCGCATCCGTCGCCGCTGCATCGATGGCGGCAATCTGTTGTTGCGACAATGTCGAACCAGGGGGTGCTGTGTTCGCAAAAGCCGGGGTGCTCAGGGCCGCACATGAAACACAGACAAGCGCCAGCATAGCAGTACCGGTAGAACAAACCCCGCATATCATGTGCTCGACGGATCGTTTGATCATGGGCTTTTCCCCGACAGCCATGGATGTGCCGTCCGTGGCCAGTAGTCGAGCGAGCGCTTCCGATAGGGAATTTGGGCGTAACATGGCGAGGTGGCCCCGGGGCTCGCGACATAGTGGAACGCGCGCGCCAGCGGCCCGAACAGCGCGGCGAAGTGATTGAGCGATTTGACGACCAGCACGCGGTAGCTGGACGGGTCCGCGCCGAGCCCGGAAAAGCAGACGGGATCGAACACCTGGGTGCGACGATCGCTTGCCACGATTGTGATCCCGCCGACATCGAGCCGCACGGCGACGCCAACCGGCAGGAACACCTTGCCAAACCGTTGCCTCAGATCGGTCCGCACCGCCTTGACCAGCGCGCCCTGCAGCACCGCGGGCGTTCCCGAAATGCCATCGAAGCGACCGCCCAGCCGCAGATCAAGGACCGCACCGACACCCGCCCGGCAGCATTGATGGACGAGCTGCGGATCCCAGAACATCGCGAACGCAACCCCTTTCGCGCCACTCGCCAACGCGGCCTGAAGGAGGAAGGTTGCATCGCCCGGTCCGCCGCCTCCGGGATTGTCTCCGGTATCGGCAAGCACGAAAGGTGCACCGGCAAACGGCGCATCGGCAATCAGCGAAGTTGCACGCGCCATATCGAGAAACTGCGGCGTCACCCGGTCGCGCAGACTGACGAACCGGTGCCCATGGGTCTCGGCAAGAGCGCGGGCCAGGTCCCAGCGCCCGTCGGCGATCGCCAGCATCCGCGCGCCGGCTTCGGGCACATCGCCATGCGCGAAGCCGTGGATCAGCGACAGCGAAAGGATCGCCGGGTCGCTCCGTTCCTCTGCCATGAGAGCATCGACGAAGCCGCGCATCGGTTCGGCCTGGGTCGGGAACGAGGCGATCATCCGGCAATCCCACCAAGCCATGACCGGCCGTAAGGAACCCGATCTTGTCGCGAGCGCCAAGTCGAACAACTCGGCCGCGCGATCCAGGATATCGGTATGCGGATACTCCTTGTAGGCGATCAGCGCATCGGCATGGGCGATCATGCGCTCGGTCAGATGCGCGTGCGGATCGAGCGTGGCACCGATGAAGACCTGCGGCCCAAGCAAGGCCCTGGTCCGTTCGAGAATATCGCCCTCGACGTCATCGTACCCTTGCGCGATTGCCGCGCCATGCAGCGCAAGCAGGACGATTTCGGGTTCCGTGTCACGTAGGTCGCCCAGGATGCGCTCGCGCAACGCTTCATAGAACTCGCGCGGGATCGGGCCGCCGGGTTCGGCGACGGCGCACAGTCCCTCATGGACGATCAAGCCGATCGCCGCGGCGCGGGTCCGCCACAGCGCCAGCTGCGCCGAGCAGGAGTTCAGCGGCTGTGCGGTCGCGTCGCCGAATGCCAGCAGCGTGTCGCGAAATGCCGCTTCTCCCGACGGGATCGGCGAAAAGCTGTTCGTTTCGGTGTCGAACCCGGCGATGAACAGGCCACTCATTCTCGCACCAACGCCGAAGCCGATTTGCGCGCGGCGCGCCATGCGACCAGGAAAGCAATTGCTCCGAGCCCCGCTGCGGGCAGGGCCATCACCGTCATCGAGTGGCCAACCGCCCCAGGCCCGGTGAAAACCCGGTCGGTAAGCATTGCCGTCGAGGTCGCGCCGACGCCGAGCCCGAGCAGGATGTTGCAGAATGAGATTATGGCCAGCGCAACGCCGCGTGTCGCAGCGGGTGCCAACTCCTGAATGGCGGTGATCCCAATCGCTCCAGCGGCGTTCGAAGTCACGAGCCAGACGACGAAGAGCGCGATCGCCATACCGGGCGACGAAGCTGCCGCGACCATCGCGCCGATCATGGCCAGCGCTGCCCCGGCCGCGGCAATCGGCAGCCGCGCTGCGACCCCGCCGCGGGTGACCAGGCGATCGCCAAGAAAACCCGCACCGAGCGTGCCCAGCAATGCGCCCAGGAT
>CAXTOI010000039.1:10332-14431 GCA_964245645.1 uncultured Novosphingobium sp.
AGAGGACCGGGGGGCCCCCCTGCCTCTGGGGGCCCCCGGGCGGCCCGGGGGGGGCCGCCTATCCTGCCGGGCGAGAACCCAAACTCGCGCGACAGCAACGCGGGGAACCAGCTCTGCAGCGAAAAGTCGCCGATCGAGAGGAGTGCCATGCCGAGATAGACGGGTCCGAGCATCGCGCGCTGCGCCATCAGCGCTGTCGCGACGGCCCGCAGCGGCAGGACCTCGCGCCGCGCCGGCGCATGACGGCGCGGCGGCTCGCGGGTCATGGCAATCACCGCCGCCACGGCCAGACCGGGCATCGCCAGAACAACCAGCGTTGCTCGCCACGGTGCCAGCGCGCCCAGCACCGGCCATCTTGCCAGGGCGCCGGATTGGGCCATCGCCAGGATCGCGCCGCCCAACATGATCGCTACCCCGCTGCCGGCCACCTGCCCCATCAGGAAGACGCCGGTTGCGGTGCCGCGCCGGCGCGGCGGGAAATAGTCGGCGATCATCGAGGTGGCGGCAGGCGCGAGCGCGGCCTCGCCGATGCCCACCAAGGCGCGCGCCAGAAAGAGCGCGCCGAACGATCGCGCCAAGCCGCACCACAAGGTTGCCAGGCTCCACACGACGATGCCGCCGATGATCACCCGACGGCGGGGAAGCACATCGGCCAGGCGGCCGAGCGGCAAGCCGGCAAAAGCGTAGATCACCGCAAAGGCAACACCTTGCAGGATGCCGATCTGCGTATCGGAGAGCCGGAAGGCGAGCCGCAACGGGTCAACCAGCAGGCTGAGGATCTGACGATCGGTATAGGACAGAATTGCCGCGCTACAGAAGCCAGCCAACGCCAGCCATGCTTGGGATGGTGGCGGCCATGGCTGTTCGAATGAATGCTCCGCAACCGTTTCCAGCCCGTTGGGCGGCAAGGTGGCACTTGGTTCCGCCCCAGTCATCATGTGCCGTCCCCGCCGCACGATGCGTCGGGAAAAGCCGCTACCGCTTCGATCTCGATGTCGGCCGGGGCAACCAATTGGGCAATGACGGTGGAGCGCGCCGGATAGGGTTTGCTGAAACGGGCCGCGTACCGGCCATTGAAGTCGTTGAAATGAGCGACATCGGTGAGCCACACGGTCGTCTTCACGACGTCCGCTAAGCCAAGGCCATGTTCGGCGAGTGCAGCTTCGATGTTGTCGATCACGCGATCGGTCTGCTGTTCGATCGGGCCACGCTCGATCGCGCCGTCGAGAAGGCGCGGCAATTGCCCCGAGAGGAACAGCAAAGATCCTGCCTGGCGCGACGTGCTGAGCGGCGGCGCGAGGCGCGCTCCGCTGGCCGATGAAGGCGGGATCATTGGTAACTACCGTTCGGCAGCTCAGGCATTGCGCTCACCAGCCGCGCGGCGGAGCCCATGGCGAGCGTCCAACCCAGCATGCCATGCCCGGAATTGACCGCGAGCGTCGGATCGATCCAGCGGATAATCGGTCGTGACGATGGCGTCATCGGGCGAAGGCCGGCCCATTCGTGCTCGACAACACCGTCGATCACGCCGGGCAGTGTTTCGCTGGCAAGCGCGCGCAACAGGCGCGCGCGCGCGGGATCAACCGTGGCCGAGCCGTTGCCCAGTTCGGCAAGCCCGGCCACGCGCAGCTGTGCGCCGAGGCGGCAGATAACGATCTTGCGCTTGGTGTCGGTGATGCTCACCCGCGGTGCCGCCGGCCCGGGCTTTGCGGTAAACGAATACCCCTTCATCGGCTGGATCGGTAACGCAAAGCCAAGACTTCGAGCGATCCCCCTGCTTTGTGCGCCCGCACAAATAATCAACCGGCGCGCGCTCAGCCGTTCACCCGCTGCCGTAGCGACGGTCCAGCCATGGCGGGCCCTTTCAAGTCGAGCCACGGTACAACCCAGGCAAATGGTCATGCCCAGCTTGTCCTGGCAGATCGCCGAAAGCCCTGCGCAGAACTGCTGCGCATCGCCGACCGCATCCGATGGTGAATGAACGACCCCGACGAGTCCGTGCGAATGAGCCAGCGCGGGTTCGATCGCCATCGCCGCGCTGGCATCGAGGATCTGCTGGTCGGCACCGTGGCGCTGCTTCAGCGCGACGACGGCCGCCACGTCGCGAAGCGCCCTGGCACTATAGTAGAGGTGCATCTTGCCCGGAACGGTATAGGCGAAATCGAAAGGATGCCGTTCCCGCAATGCTAGCATCTCCGCCTGCGACGCGAGCGCCAGTTCAAGGACATCGAGCGTGTTGCGCGTGAAGCGGGCCGCGGTCATGTTGCTCAGAAACGAGATAAGCCATCGGCACAGGCCTGGATCGAGCCCCGGCCGGAGCCGGAACAAGGGGTCCAGCCCGAGCGCGAGTGCCGGCAGCTTGCCAAGCAGCGCCGGCGACGCCAGGGCCTCGGTATATGCGTAGCTGAGCTGGGCGCCATTGGCAAAGGACGCACCGAGCCCCGGTCGTTCGGCACGGTCGACGAGCATGACCGACGCCCCGTTGCGCGCCAGCGCATAGGCCGTGGTAACCCCGATCACCCCCGCGCCGATCACGATCGCGTCATGCATGCGGCCGTCGTCTGTCCCGCTCACGAGGTTTCAGCCGCGATGTGTTCGCGATAGGACGCAGCCGCCGCGACAAAGGCCTTCATGATGGCGGTGTCGGCGGGGCTCACTTCATATTCGGGGTGCCATTGCAGACCGAAGCAGAAGCGGCGTCCCGGCACCTCGATCGCCTCAATCACCCCGTCGCGAGCGACCGCTGCGGCGATCAGCTTTTCACCGGGCAGCAGCGCCTGGTGATGGACGCTGTTCACGCAAGCGGAGACCGCGCCGGCAATTTTCCCAAGCCGCGTATCGGGGGTGAACGCGATCTCGTGCTGCGCCTGTTGCGGCGTTTTCGCCGCCATATGCTCCAGCGCGTCGGCTACCGTGTGGGGGATGTGCTCGATGATCGCAGCCCCGTACATTACGCCAAGCAGCTGCATCCCATTGCACACCCCCAGCAGGGGCAGATCGCAATCGAGCGCAGCCTGAATGAGCGCCCGCTCAGCCAGGCTCCGGTCCGCCTTGATAATGGCGTCGGCGTCCTCGGCTTGGCCGCCGTACCATGTCGGCGGGAGATCGAAGCGGCCCCCCGTCACGAGCAGCCCATCGATCCTCGCCACGTAATCCGCTGCATGCGCGGCATCGTAAGGCAGGATGACGGACATCGCCCCTGCACGGCGGATGGCATCGGCATAATTGCATCGCGCCATATAGGCTCGTTCGCCCAGTTCCTCGGGATGACCAGCAACATCCGCGGTGATTCCGATCAGTGGTTGGTAAACTGACATCAACAGATAGGCCTTATCGAACGCTCGTTCGGTGGATTGGACCGCCGCGACATCGACGGCGGCCCGTTCTTACATGTGGTGCCGCAATGTCAGACCGATTGTCGTGGGCGGCGCGACAAAATACTGCGCAAAATTGCGTGACCGCGCCGGAGATGCGCCAAGCTCTTCGAACTTGTTGGTCAGGTTGCGGACGAACAGCTCAAGCTCGGTTGTCCCGACATGCCCCGCTATCGCCAGGTTGATGTTGGTATAGGCCTTTATGGTGTATTGCGGGGTAGTGTAGCTGTAGCTCGTCGGGGTCGAGCCGATGTACTGCGCATCGACCCGGATCCGGCCGCCACGATCAGCACCCAAGTCGAAAGCATATTCCGCGCCGGCGGAGCCCTGAAAGCGCGGCGTGTTGATCAAACGCTGGCCGATCGCGATGTTGAACGAGCCGCCGTAACCCGGATTGAACGAATGGAAGCGGGCGTCGGTGTAGCTGCCTTCCGCATTGAGCGTCCAGCCCGGCGCGAGCTGCCAGTGCGTTTCACCCTCGGCGCCATAGATGCGCGCGCTGCCGAAGTTGCCCACGAACGAGCCGCATGTCGAATTGACCGCCTGCTGGATGTTGCTCCAGTCGATGCGATAGCCGTCGGCGTTGAACGTCAATCGGTGATCGCGGGTCTGCGACTTGAAGCCTGCCTCATAGTTCCAGAGCGAGTCCGGCGTGTAGCCGCGCTCGAACACCGACTGGTAGCTGCAGGTCGACCCGGCCGAAGCGACCAGCGAGGGGTTGACGC
>CAXTOI010000040.1:0-10249 GCA_964245645.1 uncultured Novosphingobium sp.
ATCAGTTCTCATCCTGATCGCCGCCAGCCTCTCACCCAGATTGTCGCGCTATAGTAGCGGCGGACGTGACATGACGTAACTTCCATTGCGGTCAGCTTACCTCGAACCAAATATAGCTTTTCGATTCGGCGTCGCACGACATCTTTGCAGCAGCGAGTTTCCGTGGGACAGCCACTATCGTTTCTGTTCAGACCACATGAATGGCGTTCACCCCCGGCCGGGGGTTCGCCGGAAATCGAACAGCGGGATGCCAAGCTTCCTCGCCTTGTCGGCGAGATTGTCCTGGATGCCGGTGCCGGCGAACACGATCACCCCGATTGGCAGGATGTCGAGCATCGCATCGTTGCGCTTGAACGGTGCAGCCTTGGCGTGGCGCGTCCAGTCGGGCTTGAACGCGATCTGCGCAACCTTGCGGCTGTCGGCCCAGCGCGATGCGATCAGTTCGGCACCCTTCGGCGAGCCGCCGTGCATCAACACCATGCCGGGGTGCTTGGCGTGGACCTTGTCGAGCGTGCTCCAGATGAGTTGATGGTCGGTGACGTCGAGCCCGCCGGTGAACGCGATCTTCGGCCCCGTCGGCAGCATCACTTCGGTCTCGGCGCGCCTGCGGGCAGCGAGGAAGTCGCGGCTGTCGATCATCGCCGCGGTCAGCGCCTTGCGGTTGACCATTGATCCGGCATGTGGACGCCAGACGTGACGGGTGTGGGTCTCGAACTGCTCGGCCGCAAGATCGCGCATCAGCTCGAACGCATTGCGGCGCTCGATCAGCGTCATGCCTTCTGCCAGCAACCGCTCCAGCTCGACCGACTTGACCTCGGAGCCGTCCTGCTCGCGCTGCGAGCTCTTCTGGGCCTGCTCGTTGTCGTCGAGCTCGCGCTCGATCCGGTCGACGGCTCGGTGGAACAGATTGACCTGGCCCCAGAGCAGCGTCTCGAGGTCGGGTTCGAGGCGGCTGTCCTGCAACGTCACCACTAGCGCGTCAAAGATGTCGACAATCGCGCCGGTGATGTGGTGCGCCTCCGGCAGCGGGCGGGGATCGGGTTCGTCGTCGAACGGGCGGTGGCCGTAGAGCGCGAGTTCTTCGAGGATATGGCCCGTCGGTGAAGTGGCGTGGTGCGGTTCGTGGTCGGGATCGTTCGTCATGGTGGCTTGCCTTCAAGCTGGCGGCCGCGCCCATCGCGGCCTTCGCAGGCGACGACAGAGCGGGAGCCGGCCGGGGCTGCACCGCCGGGGCGAAGCTCCGAGCGGCCGCAGCACAGCGGAGGACGGCGAAGTCGGGCTATTTTGGTTCGCGATGCAAAGCCGGCACCTCGGGGTCCCGCGCAGCATAGCTGCGTGGGGTGGGGTCCGGCGGCGGAAAATAGTCCGGCGCAGCCGTTGCCGGCCCGGCCGGGTGCCGCTCCGACCGCCCTCTCAGAAGGCCGTGGGCGCGGCTCTCACCATCTGTAGATGCCACCAATGATGATACCTGACGGCGGAAGCGTTACGCCGCTTGGCTGGACCGGTCGGAGATCAGGAACCGTTCTGCATCGGCCCGGTCGAGCTGGAGCCGGACGCCGTCTGCCAGGGCGGATCGTCCCAACTGGCGCAGGTCGTCGTTGAAGTCGCCGAGCGCGGGTATGAGCGGCAGCGTCTGGATCCCGGCAGTGTGCGCGCGTTCGGCCAGCGTCTCCGCCGCATGCCGTCCGGCCGGGTCGTTGTCGCGGGCGATGTAGAGCCGGCGTAGGCCGTTCGGCAGGAGCAGGGCGGCGAGATGAATGGCGGAGAGCGCCGCAATCATCGGCATGGTGGGCAGGACGCATGGCAGCGACAACATCGTCTCGATGCCCTCGCCGACTGCCAGCACGTCGGATGCACAGCCGAGCCTGACGCCGTTGCCGAGGAGTGACCCCATGGCGCGTCGCGGTGTCGGGATCGGCGCCTTCGCCTTGCCGGACGGGTCGAGCCAGGTGCGGTGCGCGCCGGTGATGATACCGGCGTCGTCGGTCACGGCTGCGATCAGCGCGGGCCAGCTGTCGCGGACATGGTCGGCGGGGTCGTCGTCGTCGCTGCGATACCAGCAGCGGGGATGGAAGCGGAGCGTGGTGCAGGTCCGTGCGCCGGTGATGCCGCGCTCGCGCAGGTAGGTCTCCGCCAAGGTGCCAGCAATCGGCTTCGATATGGCGAACAGGCGTCGTGCTGCTTCCGGCGACCCGGTCGCTGCAGGGCATTGATGCTGGTAGGTGTCGACAGACTCGGCCCGAGGCAGAGCAAGGAAGCGTCGGGCCTCATCGAGCGTCTGGCGCAAGGTTGTCAGGCTCTCGCGGCGGGCGATGATGTCGAGCAGGTCGCCATGCTCGCCGGTGGCGGCGTCGGTCCATTTGCCAGGGAGCTTGCCGGCATCGCTCGCCTTCAGCCGGACGAACAGGCTGCGACCCGGCGAATTATCGGCATCGCCGACCAGCCAGTAGCGGCCCTCGCGGCGTCCGCTGGAGAGATAATGGCGGCAGACCGCCTCGGCCTGCTCGGCGAGTCGGCAGGAAATGTCGGCGGCACGGTCCAGCATGGCGTGATCCTCCGGGACAAAAATGGCCCGCCGTCGGTCACATCGACGGCGGGCCCAAGGTGCAGGGACTGCGGTTACTCGGCGGCGATGGCGTGGTATTCGTCGACCTGCTCATCTTCGGCGTGGGGCGCCGTGTCGTCCACGACCGGTTCGCCGTCATTCGCCGCCGGTCCTTCTCCGACGATCACGGTCTCAGGCTCAGCAACCGGAACGATCGCGAACAGCGTCCGGCCGGGCGTGCGCAGCGGCTCGGGCAACCAGCCCGATCCCGTGAGCAGCACCTCGGCTTCCGCCGCCATCTCCGGCTTCTTTAGCTGGACGATGCGGTTTGCAGCCTGATCGCCCTTCGCCTCCCGCACCGCGCTCATGATACGCGCCTTGGTCACGCGGCCGAAGAAGGTGTCGACCGTCGGCACCCACCCGGCCGCAGCCATGTCGAGGTCGACCGCCGTCGCAATCTGGTCGGCATGCGCGAGCGCTTTCGGCCGCCGGTTGTACGGCTCGTAGATCGCGTTCACCGACAGCGACACGCAGTGGGCGAACAGGGCGAGCCGCGTATCGCCGTCGAAGCCGGCAAGCGCGTCCCAAAGGTCGACGGTCTCCTTGGGCAGTGCCTGCACCCATTCGGCATGGCGCGCATCGTAAGCCGATGCCAGCGCGCTGTCGGCGAGGCCCGGCCCCTGGGCGGCGAACGCCACGCTCTTCAGGTCGAGTTCGAGGCAGCTGTCCTGCGCATAGCGGTAGAACACGCGCAGGCAGAGCGCATGGAGCGCAGCGAGGACCGCGATCTCGGGACGGCCCCCGAGCGCGTGGCGTAGCGCCAGCGTCCGATGTGCGGTCAACTCGCTGATCAGCCGGTCGGGAATGGGCTTGAGGCCCTCATCCTCTTCCGGCTCGGTGACGGTGGTTTCGTCGGCGGGTCCACCGTCGTCGTCGTCGTTCGCAGGTCCAGACCCGTCGCCGTCGGCGCCACCGTCACCCGTACCCTCGCCCGCATCGGGCTCCGGCTCGATCGGCAACTCGTCCCCGGCGCGGACATAGCCGCGCTCGACGCGGAGCTCGCCCGCGCTGTCGATGCTGACGAACGCACCGGCCCGCGCGACCTCGGCCGCGTCGAACACGAGCGGTCGCTCGTCGAACGCCGCGATCGCCGTCTCGATCTCGGCCAGACGTGCGTCGATCTCTTCGGGCAGGTCGTCGCCACAGGCGTATGCCTCCTCCAGCCCGTCGAGCTCAGCCTGCAACGCATCGCGCGTCGCTTGCTCCTCATCGGTAAGTGCGACCTGCGCGCCGGACAGCCGTCGCAGGCTATAGGTGTGACCATAGGCGAAGTCGGGAGCGACCTCGGTCCACTTCCAGCCCTCGGCACCGATTGCTGCGGCATCGTCGCGCAGCTTTTCGGCGACGAGCATGTCGAGCAGGCCCGCGTCCTGCAGCCAGCCACCGTGATCCTGCTCAAACAGGTCGCGCAGGATCGTGCCGCCGGCTTCGGCATAGGCATCAAGCCCGACGAACAGCGCGCGCTTGTCTGTCGCCTTGACCGCGCCCTCGGTCAGCATGCGCCGGATGGCGTAGGGCTGCTTGTCGTAGGACTGGCTGATGCGCTCGAACACCTGCTCCTGGCGAGCATGGTCGGCGTTGACCGTGAACGCCATCAACTGATCGAGCGTCATGCCGTCCTCGGCATAGACGTCGAGCAGTGCCGGGCTGACCGACGCGAGGCGCAGCCGTTGCTTGACGACGGCGACGGGCACGAACTGCGCAGCCGCGATCTCCTCCTCGGACTGGCCCTTTTCGCGCAGCGCGAGAAAGGCGCGGAACTGGTCGAGCGGGTGCAGCGGCGCGCGCTGGACATTCTCGGCGAGGCTGTCCTCCTCGGGCGTGCCCGCTTCGCGCACGACGCACGGCACCTGCGCGGTCTTGGCGAGACGGCGCTGCTTCACCAGCAACGCGAGCGCCCGGTAGCGGCGTCCGCCGGCCGGAATCTCGTACATGCCGGTCTCGACGCCCTCGGCATCGCGGACCGGCCGCACCATCAGGCTCTGGAGCAGCGTGCGGCGGGCGATGTCCTCCGCCAGTTCTTCGATCGAGACGCCCGCCTTGATGTGGCGGACGTTGGACTGGCTCAGCAGCAGCTTGTCGAACGGAATGTCGCGCGATGACGACAAGGTGATCTTCTGAACCGACTTCTTCTGTTGGGACTGGGTCACGGGTCTTCTCCATGACGGGCGGCCGGGAGCCTCTCTCCTAACCCTCAACCCGTCACGAAGGTGGGCGCAGCCCTCTCCCTCTAATGGGGATCAGGCTGCGCCCAACGCCGACCAGGCGGGGGAAGCGGGACCTATTTGACGCCTGCGAGCAGCTTGGCGGCCTTGCCCTCGAGCTCCAGCCGGGCGTCCTGATGCGGTTTGTCACGGGCAAGTGCCGTGATCCCCTGCACGAAGTCGAAGATCGACTCAGGCGGGCGGCCTTCCTCCTCCAGGACGGTCGCGATGATCTTCTCGGTGTCCAGACGGGAGAAGCCGCGCTTGCGGAGGAACGTCTCGCGGTCTTCGTCCTTGCGCGCGACGATCGCTTCGCGCGCCGCCCGGATGCCGGCCATGAAAGGTCCCGGCGAAGACGTGGCGAACCGCTCCAGCGCGGGTGCCGCCTGATGCGCGAAGCGGTGGCTGGCGAACTTCGAGTGCCGGATCGAGATCTCCTCGAAGCCCTCCGCACCCCAAATGTTGCGGTTCATGCAAACCGCACGGAGATAGAAGCTAGCCATGCCGAGCGTCTTCGAGCCGACCTCGCTGTTCCAGCAGTAGAAGCCGCGAAAATAGAGATCAGGATCGCCATTGGGCAGGCGGCCGGCCTCGATTGGATGAGCGTCGTCGACGAGAAACAGGAATACGTCGCGGTCGCTCGCATAGAGCGTGGTCGTATCTTTGGTCACCTCGACGAACGGATTATGCGTCATGGTCGACCAGTCGAGCAGGCCCGGAACCTTCCAACGCGTGTCGCCAGTGCCGTCGCCGGCGATCTTCATGACCGCCGCGACCAGTTCATGATCCCAGATGCGCCCATAATCGGGACCGGTGACGGCGCGCAGCTCGATGCGGCCGTCCTCGGTCTCGAGGGTCTTCATAAGTTCGGCACGATGGGACAATAGGCCGTGCTGCATGTTGATGCCGGCGAGCGGCGCCGGCAAGTGGCGTAGGTATCCCGAAGGTGCGGCGACCAGGTTGCAAAGCTGACTGAACGACCAATGCGTGGGCGCTACCGGCCCGTCGCGCCCGGGAATGACCAGCGCGAGGCGCTCGGCATTGTCGCGGCTCGCCTCCACCCTCACGTCGCGCGTCTCGACGGTGCGCGTCGTCGCGTGCTCGGCTCGTGCCTTGACCGCAGCATAGAGCGTGGAAAGGGAAAGATAGCGGTCGTCATCGGGGCGTGAGGACCACTCGGACGAGACACGGCCGATGCGCTGGCCTCGGGAGATATCGACCTTATAGCCAGTAGGGCGCGGGCGGGCGTTGGCGGACTGAGTGAGGAGGGTAGCCATGGGGAGTCTCCGCGACGGGCGCCGAGAGCCTCTCTCTCAACCCTTACCCGTCACGGCCGATCAGGCCTTCCTCTACCTCTCACGGGGGCGCTGCGGGGCAGGCTGTGCTAAAACCCAGGGCCATGGAAACATGGCTCGCTCCTGGTATCGCCCTGTTAACCGGAAGAGTGGCCAATCAACTGATCGAGCAAGCGTAACACTACGCGGCCGTTGTAAGGCTTACCCAGAAACGTAGCCCCAGGCGGTAAATCCTCAGCGGTTGGGCGCGCATGGCCCGACACGACCAGGATGACTGCGTTCGGGTGCATTTGATGGGTGATCTTCGCAAGTGCCAAGCCGTCCGTCGCGCCAGGCATCTGAACGTCGGTGAGAAGGCCAGCAAGAGGGGTGCCGTTATCGAGCTTGGTCATCCCCTCGTCGCCCGTCGACGCTTCGATAACGTTGTAGCCAGCTTCCTCCAGCATATCGACCGCGACCATGCGCAACAAAGATTCGTCTTCGACGACGAGGATGGACAGCTTGGGGACAGGATCGGCCATTGAAAATCTTTCGGCCGGGCAATCCGCCAAGCGAACGAGGAGACCCCTACGCTGGAGCGGTTAACGTTAGAACGACGCCGGACGGTTTATGTTGCAAGTCAACACCTCCGCTGAATTCGCCCGCGAGGTTGCGGGTGATGATCCGCGATCCGAAGCCGGGCCGGCCTGGAGCATTAACAATCGGCCCATCGCTCTCTCGCCAGGTCCAGCTTAAGGTTTCCGCCTCGATGGTCCAATCGACGTGGACTTTGCCTACCGCGTTCGAGAACGCGCCGTATTTGGTCGCGTTGGTCGCGAGTTCGTGCACTGCGAGCGCCAGCGCCAGCGCCCGTTTGGCGTTGAGCTGATACACCGGTCCGGTGACGATGCAGCGGTCCTTCGGAGCATGCGGCATGACGGTCCGGGCAACCACTTCGGTGATCGAAGCGGAGCTCAGGGCGCCTTCGATGAGAAGGCTTTGCGCCTCGCCGAGGGCTGTCAGGCGCGCCACGAACGCGTCCAACTGATCCGGATCGCCGCCTCGAAACGATTGGTTCGCAATAGCGCCAACCACGGCCAGGACATTCTTGATCCGGTGGATCAGCTCGCCTCTCAGCAACTCGCGCTGAATCTCCAACTCGCGCGCGACCGTGATGTCATGCGAGATCGAGAGGATATGAGATGAAGCACCATCGTGGCCGAGGATGGGCGAAACAGTCACATCCCACCATTTGGGCGTGCCCTTCGCGGTATTAGCTTGCCCGATGAAATGACCGGAAAGTCCGGCCTTAGCGCGTGTTAACGCCTCAACAGCCGCTTCATTGTGCTCGCCCTCCCAGAAAGAGGGCCACGAGCAGCCTCGCAATGTCTCGAAGTCGTCGACCTCCATGAGGGCGAGGCCGACCGAGTTCATGAAGATCAGTTCCCCATCAAGGGTCAAAACCTTGATGCAGTCCCGGCTCGCGTTCAAAACGCTTTCGAGGAACGCGGCCGAATGGGCTTCGACCGGTTCGGGAAGGATGCGGGTCTGTCGCGCCGGTCGGTCGGTCAGCATCGCTCGCTCTCATCGATATTACATGGAGAGAGCGGCGAAGCCGATGGCCGCGCAACGACTCGCGGCAGGATGCCCTTCAATCGACTTAGGGCATCTTTAGAGCTGTTTACCGAGTGCAGCAAACGGCGAATGGCGCGCGATGATCGCGAGCATACGCCACCGCGCCAACCGCCCGACTCGATGGCTGAACGCCTGAACTTAAACGCCTGTCAGCTTTGCGGCCGTTGCTAAAATTCGACGCATTGCGATGGGAGGCGTGGATGGGCTTGATCGAAGGCTTGGATCGCGGACAGGCGGCTCTTCTTCCGCCCTGCATCGATGATTACGTTGCACCAGACGCTTTGGTGCGTGTGGTAGATGCCTTCGTCGCAAGCCTCGAATGTCGGGTGGGTAAGATTCCTGACGAGGGGTTTGAGGGCGGTTAAAGCGGAGGCCGCCCTATCGATATTAGCGTTCAACCTGCTTCATGCCGTGAACACCTTTGGCCATCGGGAAATAATCGGCGCAGAAATAATCTGCTCGACCCGGAAAGCCTAGCCTCCACGAACTCGCCTAAAGTTTTCGCACAGTCTGGGGGGGCGCGGCCGCCCTCAGAAGGGGTCCGCAGCGAGCATCGCGCGGCGGGAGGGGAAGGCTTTCCCCTTCAGGATCAGCGAAATTCACCGCAGATAATATCCGGATTCTTGCTCTATCGTGCTTCCGCAGCGCTTCCGCAGCCTACTCGGCTCTCGCAGGCCCCCGGGGGGGGAAGTCCTAAGCCACTGATTTTACTGCAGATGCTGGTGCTGCCGGTGAGGATTGAACTCACGACCTCAGCCTTACCAAGGATGCGCTCTACCACTGAGCTACAGCAGCACACCATTCCGCCGCCACCGCCAGGCTTTTCGACCCGTTGCCGACAGGCGCGCGCTATTGGCTCCGGGCCTGCTCTTGTCAACCGCTGCTTTGTCGAGCTGGGGCTTGAGCCGTGGCCCGGTTGCGGGCAACACCCGACGATGTCCGACGAACGCAGCAATCCTGCAAACCCCGCCCCGATCCTCTCGCGCGAAGAGCGGCTCGCGGCGAAATTGCGCGAAAACCTGCGGCGGCGGAAGGCGCAGGCGCGCGATATCGACGCCCAAACACCCGGCGATCCGGGCGCCCTTTCCAAACCGTCCGGGAAAAGCTAGTCGCCTGCGATCCTGCGGTGCTGCCACGCACCGCAACCCGTTGCGAAGTTTCAGGGAGTTGCCGCCTTGCCTTGTCTCATTCTCGTCCGTCACGGCCAGAGCCATTGGAACCTGGAGAACCGCTTCACCGGCTGGTGGGATGTCGATCTGACCGTGCTGGGCGAGACCGAGGCGCGCGCGGCGGGGCAGTTGCTGAAAGACAAAGGCCTGCTGCCGACGCTGGCGTTCACTTCGGTGCAGACCCGCGCTATCCGCACGCTGCATCTGGCGCTGGAGACAGCGGGCCGCGCCTGGATACCGGAAACCAAGGACTGGCGGTTAAACGAGCGGCATTACGGCGGGCTGACCGGGCTGAACAAGACCGAAACCGCGGCGAAACATGGCGATGAACAAGTCAAGGTCTGGCGCCGCAGTTTCGACATTCCGCCGCCGCTGCTGGAGCGCGGGTCGCAATTCGATCTTTCGAGCGATCCGCGCTACGCCGGGCTGGCCGTGCCACAGACCGAAAGCCTGAAGGACACCATCGCGCGCGTGCTGCCTTATTACAAGGCGGTGATTGCCCCGGCGCTGGCCGCTGGCGAAACCGTGCTGGTCGCAGCGCATGGCAACAGCCTGCGCGCGCTGGTCAAGCATCTCTCCGGCATTTCCGACGACGATATCACGTGGCTGGAAATCCCCACCGGTCAGCCAATCATCTATGATCTCGATGACAAGCTGAACGCCATCGACCGCTATTATCTGTCGGAACGATGAGGTGACCGAACTTGAAGGTGCCTCCGTCGCCATCATCATGGGCAGCCAGTCCGACTGGCCCACTATGCAAAAAGCGGCTGACGTGCTGGACAAGCTGGGCGTGCTTCATGATGCGCGGATCGTTTCAGCGCATCGCACGCCGGACCGGCTGGTGAGCTTTGCCAAGGGCGCGGCCGCCGCGGGGTTCAAGGTTATCATCGCCGGCGCCGGCGGCGCGGCGCATCTGCCGGGGATGATCGCCAGCATGACACATCTGCCGGTGCTGGGTGTGCCGGTGCAGTCGCGCGCGTTGTCGGGGCAGGACAGCCTGCTATCGATCGTGCAGATGCCCGCCGGCATTCCCGTGGGCACGCTGGCGATCGGCGAGGCGGGGGCAACCAATGCCGGACTGCTGGCGGCGGCGATCCTGGCTATCCACGATCCTGGATTGACCCAGCGGCTGCAGGCCTATCGCGCCGCGCAAACCGCCGCGATTGCGGAGCGGCCATGTTGAGGATGTCGGGGAAAGCTTTCAAGGTTTCTTGGGGCCATGGGCCCCAAACCCCTTCATGGTCGCCGTCGCGTGTCAGTTCGGCCGGGCGCCAAGCCGCAGCGCCGCAGGCTTTCATGCCGCTGCGCGGCAGAACAGAACGTAGAGGCCGCGCGCAACATCAAAATGCCGGGGAGGGG
>CAXTOI010000040.1:10259-13880 GCA_964245645.1 uncultured Novosphingobium sp.
CCCCCCGCCCCGCCCCCCCAAACAACACCCGCCGGCGCCGCGGGCGGGGCCCCCCCCCCCCGCCTATCCTTCCAACCCCTTCACCCCGACTAAATGACCATGATCGCCCCCGGTGAAACCATCGGCATCCTCGGCGGCGGCCAATTGGGGCGGATGCGGGCAATGGCCGCGGCGCGGCTGGGCTATCGCTGCCACATCTACGCGCCCGAGCCCGACAGCATTGCCGCCGAAGTCGCCGCCGAATTTACCTGCGCCGCATGGGATGATGCCACCGCGCTGGCGCGGTTTGCCGCGGATTCTGCGGTGATCACCTATGAGTTCGAGAATGTGCCGGTAGCGCCGCTCGCCGCGCTGACCGGCGCGCGGTTGCTGCCGCATCCGCGCGCGCTGGAATGTGCGCAGGATCGCTTGTCGGAAAAGGCGTTTGCGCAGGAACTCGGCGGACGACCGGCGCCTTACGCTGCAGTCGATACCGCCGGCGCTCTGGCCGCTGCCATCGACAGCATCGGCACTCCCGGCATTCTCAAGACCCGGCGTGACGGCTATGACGGCAAGGGCCAGTGGCGGATCAAAACTGCCGCCGATACCGATGCCTTCGAAATGCCCGATGCAGCGCTGATCTACGAAGGCTTCGTCGCATTCACCGCTGAATTTTCGGTGCTGCTGTGCCGCGCGGCCGATGGCGATATCCGGTTCTGGGATACGCCCGAAAATGCTCATAGAAATGGCATACTGATGCGCTCGACGATCCCGGCTTCAGCGCTGGTGCGGGGCCAGGCGGAGCAAGGCCGGGCGCTGGCACGCAAGGTGGCCGAGGCGCTCGATTATGTCGGCGTGCTGTGCCTCGAATTTTTCGCCACCGCGGCCGGTCCAGTGTTCAACGAGATGGCGCCAAGGGTGCATAATTCCGGGCACTGGACGGTAGAAGGCGCGCTGACCTCGCAATTCGAGAACCACATTCGTGCGATTTGCGGGCTGCCGCTGGGGGATACCGCGCTGGCGGCGCGCGCCGTGCTGATGCGTAATATCATCGGCGATGCGGCCGAAGACTGGCCGGTGATCCTGTCCGATCCGGCCAATCATCTGCACCTCTATGGCAAGGCAGCGGCGCGGCCCGGACGCAAGATGGGGCATGTTACCCGGCTGACGCTGGCGTAATGCCGAATTCTTCCTGCAAATGATCCGGCCCGAGGTACTTCTGGTCGTTGCCGTGGCCGCGAATGGCGTGATCGGCCATGCCGGCGGCATGCCCTGGCACATCCCCGAGGACTTCCGCAGGGTGAAGCGGCTGACCATGGGCAAGCCACTGGTGATGGGCCGCAAGACCTTCGAATCGCTGCCCGGGGTGCTGCCCGGCCGCCGCCATATCGTGATTACGCGCGATGCCGATTGGGCGGCCGATGGTGCCGAAGCGGCGCCTTCGCTGGATGCAGCGCTGACGCTTGCCGCGGCACCGCATATCGTCATCTTCGGCGGCGCGGCGATTTATGCGCTGGCGCTGCCACGCGCCAGCCGAATCGAATTGACCGAAGTTCACGCCGATGTTCCCGGCGACACCTTCATGCCGCCACTAGGCGAGGGCTGGAACGAGGAAGCCCGCGAGGAACATGCCGCCGAACACGGCCGGCCCGCGTTTGCTTTCGTCACGCTGCACCGTCACTTATAGGCGCTTGATGATTCGCCTGAACGATACCCTGCCCATTCCTGACAATTTGCGCGGCGCCATTCTGGCGCTGGGCAATTTCGATGGCTTTCATCGTGGCCATCAGGCGGTGGTAGGGGCGGCGCTGGACTGGGCAAGGGCCGAAAATCGTCCCTGCATTGTCGCCACCTTCGACCCGCATCCGGCCCGCGTGTTCAAGCCCGATGCAGCGCCGTTTCGCCTGACGACGCTCGACCAGCGGCAGGATCTGTTTGCCGCAGCCGGCGCGGATGCCATGCTGGTGTTTCATTTCTCCCGCGCCATGGCCGCAACGCCCGCATCGGACTGGGTATGCGACACGATCGCGGGGCAGATCGGCGCCGCAGGCGTGGTCACAGGCGAGGATTTTACCTTCGGCAAGGGCGCTGCCGGCACGTCGGACTTGTTGCGCCGCATCGGCGCAACCTGCGGGCTGGAGACGCGGGCGGTCGCCGCCGTGCATGATGCGCAAGGTCCGATTTCGTCGAGCCGTATCCGCACCGCGCTGCAGGCCGGCGATTGCGAAACCGCAACCGCGTTGCTCACGCGTCCCTTCACCATGCGCGGCATCGTCCAGCATGGCGACAAGCTGGGCCGCACCATCGGCTATCCGACCGCCAACGTCGATGCCGGCGAATATCTGCGCCCGCGCTACGGCATCTATGCGGTGACGGGACGGCTGGCGGACGGACGCAAGCTGGCGGGCGCAGCCAATTTCGGCATTCGCCCGACCTTCGATCCGCCCAAGGAACTGCTGGAGCCGTATTTCTTCGATTTCTCCGGCGATCTGTATGGACAGCAGATCGATGTGGCCTTCGAGCATTTCCTGCGCGGCGAGGCGAAGTTCGACTCGCTCGATGCTCTGACCGAGCAGATGGAGCGCGATTGCAACGAAGTGCGCGATTGGCTGGGGCGGTCGCAGCCCGCTTGACCCGAAGTTTGCAGTTCAGGGCCGCCATCGCTAAGGGCCGCCGATCATGACCGAGAAGCCCGACTACCGCGCCACCGTCTTCCTGCCGAAGACCGATTTCCCCATGAAGGCGGGATTGCCGCAGAAGGAGCCAGGTATCCTGGCGCGCTGGCAAGGCGAAGACCTCTACCGCAAACTGCGCGACGCACGCGCGGGACGGGAGAAATTCATCCTCCACGATGGGCCGCCTTACGCCAACGGCGACATCCATGTCGGCCATGCGCTGAACCACATCTTGAAGGACATGGTCGTGCGCACGCAAAGCCTGCTGGGCCGCGACGCACCCTATGTGCCCGGCTGGGATTGCCACGGGCTGCCGATCGAGTGGAAGGTGGAGGAGCAATACCGCAAGCAGAAGCGCAACAAGGACGAGGTACCGGCCGCCGAGTTCCGTGCCGAATGCCGCGCCTATGCGCTGGGCTGGGTGGACAAGCAGCGCGAGCAATTGAAGCGGCTGGGGATCAATGGCGATTGGGATCATCCGTATCTGACGATGGACTTCGCGGCCGAAGCAACCATCGTTGGCGAGTTGCTGAAGTTTGCCGAGAGCGGGCAACTGTATCGCGGGGCCAAGCCGGTGATGTGGTCGCCGGTGGAGAAGACTGCCTTGGCCGAGGCCGAGGTGGAGTATGAGGATATCGTCTCGACACAGATCGATGTGGCGTTCGAGATTGTGGAGTCGCGGGTTCCCGAGTTGGTCGGCGCTTATGCGGTGATCTGGACGACGACGCCGTGGACGATCCCGGTTAATCAGGCGATCGCTTATGGGGCGGAGGTTGATTATATATTATGCGAGATTGGGTTTGTATATGACCTCGTGCCCGGTCCATATCCCGGCTTTAACGAAAGTCCGGCCAAGCTTCGCTGGCACCAGAAGAAAATCGTCGTCGCTGCTGATCCGCAACTTCGCATCCGGCTCATCAACCATATAACGCAAGCCCTTCAAGCCGATCCTGGATCAGTTAGTCTA
>CAXTOI010000041.1:0-13599 GCA_964245645.1 uncultured Novosphingobium sp.
CAACCTGCACTGTAGGTTTAGACGATGTGAGGGGTCGCCTCACCTGCGGGCGTAGGGAAAGCAAAAACCGCCGCCTCCCCGTAGGCTTGAGGTGCAGCCTGGCCTGCCTGCGCCGCCGCCCCCGTGCGCAAAGGCAGCGCCATGAAAGGACCGGTGGCATCGGGCGGACGCGCCAGCGGTACGGACAGCGGCTTGCCGCCGTCCACCTCCATTTCGCTCCAGACGTACTTCTTCATGGCGTCCTGCGGCTTGACCCACGGACCGCCGGTCTCGCTCCATCCCGGCGATCCGGCGACCGCAAAGTTCATGCCGGCGGCGTGGGCAGTCTGGACGG
Source organism: uncultured Novosphingobium sp. (assembly GCA_964245645.1). Lineage (GTDB taxonomy): Bacteria > Pseudomonadota > Alphaproteobacteria > Sphingomonadales > Sphingomonadaceae > Novosphingobium. The sequence continues at coordinate 335 of CAXTOI010000041.1, forward strand.
CCCGGCCATAGGCGCGCCTCCATGCAGGGCTCATGAAGGGCGCGGGGGCGCCGACCACCGTGGGCTCCAAGAGCCCGCCGGAGAAGGCGTGCACCCCGCCGACGCCGATGCGCTTCATCCAAGCGAGGTCAAGCTGAGCGCCCTCGCTCGTGACGTTCCCGCTCATCCAATGCCACCAGACGTGTGGCCGCGCGGCATGGGGAGGCGTGCGGAAACCGTCCAGCAGGGGATCGGATGCTCTGGCGACCGGCGCCGCCGAATACATCGTGATCGTGGCCGCAATCGCCAGGAAGATTGCAGGCCTCGTCCGGGGTGCCGCGGACCGCCCGTCGCTGCGAGACCGCAGTCTCACGAAAACGCGACCGTCTTCGTTCGACCCGCCGAGAGCGTGACCCACCGCTCGCCCGTCGACGTGAGGAGGAGCCGTCGCCCGTCGAGTTCTGGATGGAGTATCAGCTTCGTCGGTCGGCCGTCTTGCCAAGACAGATCTACACCGCAAGCGCCGCGCGCACGCAGGCCGGTGAAGCTACCCCTGGGCCATGCGCGCGGCAGCGCAGGCAACAGGTGGATCGTGTCTCCTTCGCTGCGCATCAGCATCTCGAGGATCCCCGCTGCGCCTCCGAAGTTGCCATCTATCTGGAACGGCGGGTGGGCATCGAACATGTTCGGGTAGGTGCGCTCAGGCCCGAGCAGGAAGCGTAAAATCGCGTGCGCACGCTCGCCGTCGCCAAGTCGGGCCCACAGATTGATCCGCCACGCCGACGCCCAGCCGGTCGTGCGGTCGCCGCGCAGCTCCAGTGAACGCCGCGCTGCCGCCGCCAGCGTGGGAGTGTCGTCCAGACTGATCTGATGCGAAGGATGAAGGGCATAAAGGTGCGACGTGTGCCGGTGATCCGGTTCGGGCGCGTCGGCGTCCCAGTCGTCCTGCCATTCCTGCAACTGACCAAGCTTGCCGATCTTCAAAGGCGCTAGCCGCTCGCGCGCCGCGCGCAGTTCAACGGCGAAATCGTGCTCCAGCCCCAGAAGGTCGGCGGCGGCGGCCGTCTGCTCGAACAGATCGCGCAGGATGCTCATGTCCATGCTCGGCCCCGCGCACACCGTCGCGCCGAACGGATGGACGTTCTCCGGGCTGATCGAGGGATTGGTAACTAGGGCGCCATTGTGTGGGTCGGTCATCAGCACGTCGAGGAAGAAGTGCGCCGCGCGCGCCATCACCGGATAGACCGAGTGCAGGAAATCGCGGTCGCGCGTGTAGTCCCAATGCTCCCACAGGTGGGTGCAGAGCCATGCCCCGCCAGTCGGCCACAAGCCCCACTGTGCGCCGTCGATCGGCGCGGTCGCGCGCCACAGGTCGGTGTTGTGATGGCACACCCAGCCGCGCGCGCCGTACATCTCCCGCGCGGTCCGTTCGCCTGTGATCGCCAGTTCGCGCACCATGCGAACCAGCGGTTCCGTGCACTCCGCCAAGTTGGCGACATGCGCGGGCCAGTAGTTCATCTGCGTGTTGATGTTGATCGTGTACTTGCTGCCCCACGGGGGTTTCAACCTGTCGTTCCATAGCCCCTGCAGCGTCGCTGGTTGCCCGCCCGGCTGCGAGCAGGCGATCAAGAGGTAGCGCGCATACTGGAAATAGAGGGCTGCGAGCGCTGGCTCGTCTGACTGCTGCGAGGTTACGATGCGATCGTCCGTGGGCCAGTCGGCGGCGGCGGCACGCCCGAGGTCGAGCGTGACGCGGCGGAACAGGCGGCGGTGACGCGCCGTCGCGTCCGCCTCGACGGCGGCGTAGCTTCGCCGTCGAGCGCCCGCGATCGCTTCCGCTGTCAACGCCTCGGGATCGCCTGAGACGTCGTCGAAGCGGCGGAAGCTCGTCGCCATGGCGATCCACACCGAGGCGGCATCCGCATCGCGCACCGACACGCGTCCGTCCGGCAGGACGGTCGTGCGGCCGCCCTCTGCCTGCACCAGCAGCCGCGCGGCGAAGTACAGGCCCGCCGGCACTCCTTCGCCGGCATCGTTGACACCCGTCATCAGCAGCGCGTCATGGCCTTGCGGCTGCACCGCCGCCCTGGAGTGTGGCGAGGACAGGCCCAGATCGACGTCCAGCGCGCCGGCCGGCGCGCGCAGGCGCATGGCGATCACCCGCTCGCCCGGCGCGGCGACCACCCGCCGCTCGTGTGTCCCGCCGCCACCGGCGAAGCGTGTGACCGCAACCGCCGCATCAAGGTCGAGCAGACGTGCGTAATCGGCCGTCGCCTGCAGGCCGGGGAAGTCGAGAGTCAAGTCGCCCAGCGCCTGGTATGGCATCTGGTAAAGCGGCTTGGCCATGACCTGCGCGTCGGCCAACGCCTGCGCCTCGGCGTACTCACCCGCAAAGACAAGCCCGCGGACCTGAGGCAGCGCCCCCTGCGCGGCGGAGTTGTTGGCGACATACGGCCGTCCGGCCCACAGCGTGCCCTCGTTCAGCTGCAGCCGCTCGCGCTCCACGCCGCCGAAAACCATGGCGGCGCGCACGCCGTCGCCGACAGGCAGCGCCTGCGTCCACTCGGTCGCAGGCCGCATATATTTCAACGCGAGATTGTGTATGCGTTCGGTTTCAGCAGCCGCCGACAGCCCGAATGTAGCTGCGGCAGACCCGGCGGCCATGCCGGCCATCGCATCTCGGCGTGTCCACTCCATAGTGATGGCTTGGCAGAATAAATGGCAGGACGCCATCAATGTCGCCGGCGCAGCCAGTCAACGCCACCTCGCGCGGGCGACGCGATATTCATGATCACCGCAAGGCGCTGGTCGCGTTCTAGCGTCTCGTCGAGCTTTTCGCCGATTGCCATCGACGGGAAGGTCTTGCGCGGGTCCTTCGATCGCGCCAGCGGCAAGTCGCCGCTGCATATGGTCAGCGCTTGGGGATGCGAGCAGCGCATGGTTCTCGCGCAAGGCCGGTGACACCGTCACGACCATAGACGGTGACCACGGCCGCATCGAAACCCGAACCGCGACTGTCACAGACGATATCGCCTGGCTCCAGGAATGCCACAACTGGCCCGGCCTTGCCGCCATCGGCAAGGTAACCCGCATCAGGGAGGGCAAAGACAAAACGACCCGCGAAACCGCTTATTACCTGCTCAGTTCGGCGTTTGCCGCTGGACGCTTCAACAAAATAATCCGCTCGCATGGGGATATCGAAAACCGCCTCCATTGGAGATTGGATGTCGCCATGAACGAGGATCAAGACCGAAACCGCCTCGAAAACGCACCCTATAACATGGCCGTCCTCAGACACATGGCCATCAACGCCATGCAAAGAGGGATCAAAAGGCTTGCTGCGCGGAAAGTTCAAACGCGCAGCATGGGACGACCAGTTCCTGACCAGTGCTGGCCTCTTTTTGAAATGCGATTGCCCTGGTTCAATCAATCGGTAGCTGTCGACATGGACAGATGGCGCTGCTAGGCTGATAGACATATCAGTAACGATGCCGCAGGATCGCCGGCGACGTACCGATCAGGTCCGATCGCCGATCGGATGCAAAGCGAGGATAGGATCCAACTGTGGCGCAAAGTGGCAATGCCCCGGTCTTGGCAGGTCTGCGGGTCCTGGAGATCGGCCATTTCGTGGCGGCACCGTTTGCCACGCGGCTGCTGGCGGATTTGGGCGCCGACATCATCAAGATCGAGCCCCGCGCCGGCGATCCCGTGCGGCAATGGGGCGAGCAGGTGGATGGGCGATCGTTGTGGTGGTCAATGCACGGCCGCAACAAGCGCAGCATCACGCTCAATCTCAAGGACCCGCGCGCCAAGGAGATCGTGCTGCGCCTGGTCGAGCACTGCGACTGCGTCGTCGAGAACTTTCGCCCGGGCCAGCTCGACAAGCTGGGTATCGGCCCCGACGTGCTGCGCAGCCGCCGACCCGACTTGGTGATCGCGCATATTTCCGGCTACGGCCAGACCGGGCCTTATCGCGATCGAGCTGCATTCGGGGTGATCGGCGAAGCGATCGGGGGCTTGCGCTATCTGACCGACCATCCCCCCGGCACGACGCCGCTGCCACCGGTACGCGTGGGCGTGAGCATCGGCGATTCGCTGGCCGGCCTGTATGCGGTGGTCGGCGTGCTGGCGGCGCTGTGGCAACGCGACAAGTCCGGCGGCGACGGTCAGGGCCGCACGCTGGATGTGGCGCTGACCGAAAGCGTGTTGAGCCTGATGGAAGGAATGCTGCCGGAATATGGCGCGCTGGGCCGTGTCCGCCAGCCGACTGGCGGGGGCATCGCCACCGCCGCGCCTACCAATGCCTACCCCACCGCCGATAACAGCTATGTGCTGATCGCGGCCAATTCCGAACCGTTGTTCGCTCGGCTGGCGGCGTTGATGCAGCGTCCGGAACTCGCCGCGATGCCGGGCTATATCGGCAACCAGGCGCGGGTCGCCAATGTTGCCGAGCTGGACGCGCTGATCGGCGAGTGGACGCGCCACTATGATGCGGATGCGTTGATCGAGATGTTGACGCAGGCGGATATCCCGAGCTCGCGGGTCTATACCGCCGCGGATATTGCCGCCGACCCGCAATATCGCGAACGTGGCATGGTCCGCCAAGTGTCCGATCCCCATCTCGGCGTGCTGCTCCAGGCCGGCGTCGTGCCGCATGTCGTCGGCGGCCCTGATCCGATCCGCTGGACCGGCCCGGACATCGGTGCGCATAATCACGAAGTCCTGCATGGCCTGCTGGGCATGGCCGAGGCCGAAATAGATCAATACCGCGCAGAAGGAGTCATCTGATGGCCTATCCCGCCGAAGTTACTTTGGTCGAAGTGGGCCCCCGCGACGGGTTCCAGCCGATCGTCCCGATCATCCCCACCGCGACCAAGATCGATCTGATCAGCCGGCTGCATGCCGCCGGGCTGCGCCGGATCGAGGCGACCGCCTTCGTCAGCGATCGGGCGATCCCGCAATTGTCGGACGCGCGCGAAGTGCTGGCGGCAGCCGACCGCCTGCCGGGGCTGGATGTGCAGGTGCTGGTGCCGAACCAGCGCTATTGCGACCACGCGTTGGCGGCGGGCGCCCGCCACATCGCCTTCGTGCTGTCGGTCAGCGAAAAGCACAATATGAACAATGTGCGGCGCACGCCGCAGGATTCGGCGCAGGAATATCAACGGTTGGTCGCGGCGGTGCCAGCGGGCATCAAGATCCGCCTGAACCTGGCGACGGCGTTCGATTGCCCATTCGACGGCCCGGTTGCAGCCGAAGCGGCGCTGGCCATGCTGGAACTGTTGATCCCCGCGCGCGCCGATATCGAGGTGGCATTGTGCGACACCACCGGCCGGGTCACGCCGGACCGGGTGAAAGCCTTGTTCGAGACCGCGCAACAGCGCTTCGGCGGCGATACGCGCTGGGCGTTCCATGGGCACGACACCTACGGTCTCGGGGTCGCCAATGTGCTGGCCGCGTGCGAGGCCGGGGTGCAGGTCATGGACAGCTCGTTCGGTGGTCTGGGCGGCTGCCCGTTCGCGCCGGGTGCCACGGGCAATGTCGCGACCGAGGACGTGGTCTGGTCGCTGGAAAACATGGGCATCGCCACCGGCGTCGATCTGGAAGCGCTGCTGCCCGTGGCTGATGCGGCCACGGTTCTGCCGGGCGCGTTGATCGGCGGGCGCGTTCGTGCGGCGATCAACGGCGCACGGCGCGCCGCGCGGGAGACCGTCCCCGCATGACCCGTCCGCGCACGCTGTATGAAAAAGTATGGGACGATCATATCGTGGCGCAGGCGGAAGAGGGCGAGTGCCTGCTCTATGTCGATCGCCATCTGGTGTATGAAGTCACCAGCCCGCAAGCGTTCGAGGGCTTGCGGGAAATGGGGCGCAAGGTGCGCCGGCCCGACCTGACCCTGGCGGTTGCCGACCACAACGTGCCAACCGAAAATCGCGCAGGCGGGCTGGCGGCGATCGCCGATGCCGACAGTCGGCTGCAGGTCGCGACGCTGGAACGCAACGCGGCGGAATTCGGTCTGCGCTACGTGCCGCTGACCAGCCGGCACCATGGCATCGTCCATGTGATCGGACCCGAACTGGGGCTGACCCAACCCGGACTGGTGATCGTCTGCGGCGACAGTCATACCTCCACGCACGGCGCGTTCGGGGCGCTTGCCTTTGGCATCGGCACGTCCGAGGCGGAACATGTGCTGGCCACGCAGACTTTGGTCCAGCGGCGTTCCAAAACGATGCATATCAAGATTACCGGCGCGATCGGTCGGGGGGTGACGGCCAAGGATGTCGTGCTGGCGGTCATCGGCCGGATCGGCACGAGCGGCGGGACCGGCTATGTGATAGAATATTCAGGCCAGGCGATCACCGACATGGACATGGCCGGGCGCATGACGATCTGCAACATGACCATCGAAGCCGGGGCGCGGGCGGGCATGATCGCACCTGACCGGAAAACCTTTGACTGGCTCGCCGCCACACCGCTGGCGCCGCGCGGCAGCGACTGGGATGCCGCCATTGCCTATTGGTCGACGCTGGCCAGCGATGTCGGCGCGCGCTACGATACCACCATCATCCTGGATGCGGCCACGATCGAGCCGATGGTCAGCTGGGGCACCAGTCCCGAAGCAGTGGTGGCGATCGGCGGCCGAACTCCCGATCCGGCGGCGGAACCGGACCCGGTGCGGCGCGCACAGATCGAGCGCATGCTGGCCTATATGGGGCTGGACGCCAATCGGGAACTCGCCGGCATCCCGATCGACATGGCGTTCATCGGATCGTGCACCAACAGCCGGCTCGAGGATTTGCGCAGCGCCGCAGAAGTCGCGCGCGGTCGCCAAGTCGCACCGGGCGTTCGCGCGCTGGTGGTGCCGGGCTCGGGCGAGGTCAAGGCGCGCGGCGAGGCCGAGGGGCTCGATACGATCTTTCGCGATGCCGGCTTCGAATGGCGCGATGCGGGCTGTTCGATGTGCCTGGGGCTCAATCCCGATCGGTTGCAGCCGGGGCAGCGCTGTGCCTCGACCTCGAATCGCAATTTCGAAGGGCGACAGGGTCCCGGGGGGCGCACGCATCTGATGTCGCCGGCGATGGCCGCGGCTGCCGCCGTCACGGGCTGTCTGGTCGATGCGCGGGAGCTTGGCTGATGCAGCCATTCACGCAGATGCGCGCGGTGGCCGCCCCGCTGGCGGTGGCGAACATCGATACCGACATGCTGGTGCCGGCGCGATTTCTCAAGACCGTGTCGAAGCAGGGGTTGGGCAAGGCGCTGTTCGCCAACCAGCGCTTCGACGCCGCTGGTGCGGAGCGGCCCGATTTCATCCTCAATCGGGCGCCCTGGTGCGAGGCTGGAATCCTGGTTACGCTGGAGAATTTCGGTTGCGGATCGAGCCGCGAGCATGCCCCCTGGGCCCTGCTGGATTTCGGCATCCGCTGCGTCATCGCCCCCGGCTTCGCCGACATCTTCTACGGCAACTGCTTCAAGAACGGCATCCTGCCGGTGGTACTCGACCTCGCGATCGTGCTCAATCTGCTGGCCGAGATTGCGCAGCCCGGCGGCGTTTTCCTCGACGTCGACCTGATCTCGCAGACGATCATTCGTTCCGACGGACGCAGCGTGCCTTTCGCCATCGATCCGCAGCGGCGATCGCGCCTGGTGGCCGGCACCGACGATATCGCCCATGCCTTTGGTCTTGCTGCCGCGATCACGGCCTATGAGAATAGAGCGAGCGCCGCTCACCCCTGGATCGGGGCCATTCCTGAAAACATTTTCGAAGGTTCATAGCGAAGCGGTACGCATCGGTTGCTCAGCCATTATGGAAGCCGTGCGCCAGCAGCCATTTTTCCAGGTGATCGATGGCGACGGCGGCCAGGTCGGGCTGACCCGAATAATAGTGATTGGCGCCTTTTACTTCGGCGAAAGCCTTGTCCGCGTGAGGGACCGCATCGAAGATGCGCTTGGCATGGTAAGGCGTGCAGGCGTCGTCCGCACTGTTGTTGATGACCAGCACGGGCACGGTGGTGCGCGCGAGATTTCCAGGCGCGTCGCCGCGGGCATCGTCGATGCTCCATTGCGACAGCCAGCTGCGCAGCGATGAATACCGGGCAAAGCCGATCGGGCTCATATTGACGATGCGCGGATCGCCCATATAGGTCCCTTCGGCCGCACGGTCGTTGGGATCGATACCGGCGTCGAGCCAGCGCGGATCGGCCATCGTGCCATGGGTGACGAAGCCGAACTCCTCGTGGACCCGGTCCGCCGCCTTCAGCGCCGCCAGCTTGTCCTTGACCCAGGCGCTTATGCGGCGGTTGCGCGCCCATTGCGCCGCGCTGTATTCGGCCAGAAAATCTTGCCCGAACGGCGGGCGGATCGCGCCGCCGAACAGATCCAGCCGGGGATCGCGGTCCTCGGGGTCCAGCTCGTTGCGGATCGACGCATCCATGGCGGTGGTCAGCAATTCATGGCGAGACACATGCGCGGCGATAAAGGCGATGCCGTCGGCGGGAACCAGCCCGGCGCCGATCAGATCGATCGGATCGCCCGCCGGCGTATGGGTGATCGTGGGATTTTCGGCCTGGGCCTGATAAAACGCGGACAATGAGCCACCCCCGCTCCAGCCCAACAAAATGACGCGCTTGTAGCCTAGCCGTTCACGCGCGTAACGCACCACTGCACCCAGATCGGCGACGACTTTCTCCATGATCAGCGCATAGTCCGCGCCGCGATACCGGCTGTCGGACGCCAGAACGTGAATCCCCGCTTCCGCCAGCCACTTGATCACCGGCAGCCCCGACGTACCGCCGATCGGATGCATCGAGACCAGCACCGTATCGGACGGGCGTTCCGGCTTGATCAATTGCGCCTGCAGTGCGATCAGGCCCACCGCGCCGCCATAGGTTTCCTTGAACGCGGAAACATCCTTGAAGGCGATGGTGATCGGTTGGCGCTGGAAAGTGAATTTTTCGGCCATGGCGCCCTCTCCGGTTGTTGGGTGTCATTAAAAGAGCGGTTATAGATCAGTCAATCAGTTATCTGGTTGCGTTAATCATTAGGGCGCGGCAGAGGGAAACGAGTCTACCGGAAGAGGGATATAGGATGGGTAATGTCGTCTCGCTGACCGTCGAGGATGGCATCGGCATTTTAAGGATCGATCACCCCCCGGTAAATGCGCTGAGCGCGCCGGTACGGCAGGGGCTGCACGAGGGCTTTTCCGTTTTGTCCGGCGATCCGGCGGTCAAGGCCATTGTCTTGATCTGCGGCGGCCGGACGTTTTTTGCCGGCGCCGACATCAGCGAGTTCGGCAAGCCCCAGCAGGGGCCGGATCTGGCGCAAGTATTCGATATTATCGAGAATGGTCCCAAGCCGGTCGTGGCGGCGATTCATGGCACTGCGCTGGGCGGCGGCTTCGAACTGGCGCTGATCTGTGCGTACCGGGTCGCGGTGCCGTCCGCCAAGGTCGGCTTGCCCGAGGTCAATCTGGGTCTGTTGCCGGGGGCGGGCGGCACTCAGCGCCTGCCGCGCATCGTCGGGGCCGAAGTGGCCTTGGATCTGATCGTGTCCGGGCGCGCCATCGGTGCGACCGAAGCGCTGGGTTACGGACTGGTCGATGCACTGGCCGACGAAGGCCGCTTGCAGGAAGACGCGGTGGCTTTCGCGCGCCGGATCATTGCCGAGAACCGCCCCGTGGTGCGCGTGCGTGACCGGGAGGACAAGATCGCTGCGGCGCGCGCCAATCCGCAATTGTTCGATGATTTCCGCGCCAAGAACGCGCGCGCCTTTCGCGGCGTCAAGGCGCCCGAGCAGATCGTCCGGGCGATCGAGGCGGCGGTCAACCTGCCGTTCGACCAGGGCATCAAGCGGGAATGGGAACTCTTTCTTGAGATAAGGGACAGCGCCGAGTCGCAAGCCCAGCGCTATGCCTTCTTCAGCGAACGCGCGACCAGCAAGGTGCCCGATGTTCCCGCCGCCACCCCGACCATCGCGGTGGAACAGGTCGGCGTGATCGGCGCCGGCACGATGGGCGGCGGTATAACGATGAATTTCCTCAACGTCGGGGTGCCGGTCACGTTGGTCGAGATGAACCAGGCGGCACTCGATCGCGGCATGGCGACGATCCGCAAAAATTACGAAAATTCCGTCCGTCGAGGGCGAATGAGCAAGAGCCAAGTCGAACGATGCCTGGCGTTGATCACCCCCACGCTGTCGTTCGAGGCGCTGGCCGGGGTCGATCTGGCAATCGAAGCCGCTTACGAGACGATGGCCGTCAAGCAGGAGATTTTCGGGCGGATCGACGCGATCGTCAAGCAGGGGGCGATCCTGGCCAGCAACACCTCGTTTCTCGACCTCGATCAGATCGCCGCTGCCACGCGCCGGCCCGAGCATGTCATCGGCCTGCACTTCTTCTCGCCCGCCAATGTGATGCGGCTGCTGGAAGTCGTGCGCAGCGCGCAGACCGACATCAGCGTGATCGCCACGGCGATGAAGCTGGCCAAGCGCATCGGCAAGGTGCCGGTGCTGTCGCGGGTCTGCCATGGCTTCATCGCCAACCGGCTGATGAGCCCGCGCGGGTATCAGGGCGATACGCTGGTCACCGGTGGCCCGACGCCGACGCAGGTCGATAAGGCGCTGTACGATTACGGCTTTGCCATGGGCCAGTTCCAGATGATGGATCTGGTCGGACTGGATGTGATCGGTCGCGACACGACGACGCGCAGTCTGTCCGGCGATCTGGTGGCGCGCGGGCGCCTGGGGCAGAAGCAGGGTGGCGGCTTTTACGATTACGATGAACAGCGGCGGTCCTCGCCGTCAGCGGTGGCCAGCGAGGTGATCGCCGAATACGCCGCGTTCACGGGCGCCCGGCCGCGCCCGCCGATGAGCGATGCCGAGATCGTGGCGTGGATGCTGTACCCGGTGGTCAACGAAGGCGCCAGGATCCTGGAAGAAGGGATCGCGTTGCGGGCGTCGGACATCGATGTTGCCGCCATGCTGGGTTACAATTGGCCGGTCTATACCGGCGGCCCGATGTTCTGGGCCGGCACGGTCGGGCTGGACAAGATTGTGGCCACGCTGAAGCAATGGCAGGCCGAGTTCGGCGATCGCTACCAGCCGGCGCCATTGCTGGAACGCCTGGCGGCGCAGGGGGGCTCGTTCATCGATGGCTGACGCGAGCGTCATGCGGCGGTTCGCGACCCGCGGCGGTTTGCAGATCGCGGTCGATGAGGCCGGCTCAAGCGCAGACCGCGCCGTCCTGTTGCTGCATGGCGGCGGACAGACGCGGCATAGCTGGGGCACTGCGGTGGGGAGCCTGGCCGATGCCGGCTTCCATGCGATGACGCTGGATCTGCGCGGACATGGCGACAGCGATTGGTCGCCCGATGGCAACTACGGCCTGGACCTGATGGTGGATGATGTCGTCGATGTCCTGACGGAACTCGGCCAGCCAGCTTCGCTGGTGGGCGCCTCGATGGGTGGGTTGGTCGCCATGCGCATCGCCGCGCAATTTCCGGCACGGGTGCAGGCGCTGGTGATGGTCGACGTCGTCCCGCAGATCGAATCCACCGGCGCCGGCGAGATCGTGGCATTCATGCAGGCGCACCTCGATGGCTTTGCTGCCATCGAGGATGCGGCCGACGCGGTGGCAGCTTACCTGCCGCATCGCCGCCGCCCCTCCAGCCACGATGGGCTGCGCAAGAATCTACGCCTGCGCGATGGACGTTACTTTTGGCACTGGGACCCCAGGATGGTCCAGAAATTCGATGCCCATGCGCCAAGCGGTGCGAGACATGATTGGCTGAAGGAGCAGGCCAGCCAGGTGATCGCGCCCACCCTGCTGATCCGTGGCGGCCGCAGCAGGGTGGTGAGCAAGCAGGGGGTCGAGGAATTTCGCAAGCTCGTGCCTCAAGCCGAATATGTCGATATCGAACACGCCGATCACATGGTGACAGGCGATGCGAACGATGCCTTCAATGTCCCGCTGGTCTCGTTCCTGCGCCGAGTGGTGTTGGAGGAGTCATGAGCGGAGCAATCAATAGGGCATCTACTCCGGGAAAAGCCGGAAGGTGGCCGGAGGCCAATAAATTGTACATCAACCAAGGAGCTTTTCATGTCTGAAGCCGCCTTCGTTCGCCGCTGGCCGGCACCCGGCTATGTCCCGGCGCATGTTCCCGCCGAACTCGTCAAGCCGTATGACATCACCGTCGATCCCGCCGCGAGCCGCTGCCCGTTTTCGGTTATCAAGAAGTTTCACGATGGCGAGCGGGTGTTCTGGAACGCCCAACAAATGAGCTTCGGCGGCGCATGGGTGGTTACGAAAGCCGAAGATATCCGGTTCGTGCTGAACACGCCCGAAATATTTTCCAACAAGGGGGAAGCCGGCTTCTCCGCCTTCGTCGGCGAGGACTGGGATCTCGTTCCGCTGGAATTGGACCCGCCCGAGCATGGCGATTATCGCCGACTGCTCAACCCGATGGTTTCTCCTCCGGTGATCGCCAAACTGACGCCCCAGATCGAGGCTCGCGCTGCCGAACTGATCGATGTCTTTCGCGAGGCCGGCGAGTGCGAATTCATGGAAGCTTTCGGCCGGCCGTTCCCGGTCAAGATCTTCATGGCGTTGATGGGCTTGCCGATGACCATGTTCGATCAGTTCAATACCTGGGAATACGATCTGCTGCACAATATGGATATGCAGGCAAAGGTCGCCTCGGCGTTTGCGATCAAGGATTTCCTCAATAATCTCGCCGCCGAACGGCGCGCCAATCCGACCGACGATCTGACCAGCAAGGTCGTGACTGCCCGGATCAACGGCGAGTTGTTGACCGAGGACAAGGTGATCGGTATTCTTTACCTGCTGTTCGTCGGCGGCCTCGACACGGTCGCGTCCACGCTCGGCTTTTTCTTTCGACATCTAGCCGAACATCCCGGGCAGCAACAGCAACTGCGCGACGATCCCGCGTTGATTCCCACGGCTGTGGAGGAACTGCTGCGCCGGTACTCGGTCGTCACCACGTACCGTCAGTGCAAGGTCGATGTCGAAGTCGGCAAGGTGCAAATGAAGGCCGGCGACTGGATCAGCGTCTGCGACGCGCTGGGCAGCCTGGATGACGATGCCTTCGAAAAGCCGATGGAGGTGGACTTTAGTCGTAAGAATGTCCGCCATTTCGGCTTCTCCTACGGACCGCATTTCTGCATGGGCTCGCATCTTGCCCGTCGCGAACTCACCGTCGCCCTGCGCACATGGCTGGCGCGGGTGCCTCCTTTCCGGATCAAGGATGGCGAAGTGCCAGTCGCGCACGGGGTGGGCG
>CAXTOI010000042.1:0-13568 GCA_964245645.1 uncultured Novosphingobium sp.
AGAAAATTAGCCCAATGGGAATCCCCTGATTCAAATTGGTCGGATTCGAGTCTAGTCTTTCTCCGCGAGACTGCGCTCGACTGCACGAGGAAATGGACAGCTTTGACAAGCTCAGGGTGGGCGGAGTGAGGATACCGGGCGAAGGTTTAGGCCGGATAGCCGAGGCGTTCCACCCAGCGGGCCAGGATCGGCATCGCCGGGGCCAGCTCGGCGCGAAAGTCCCGCCAGCGGCCAATGCCGCGCCGGTTCAACCCGGCGCGGACCTGGGGAGCGCTGGGGGTGCGGATGGTGCGCTTGCCGGCGGCGCGGGCAAAGTCCTGCATCGCCGCGTCGGGGGTCAAGCCAAGGAACAGGGTGATCCGCGCCAGTTCGCCGGCGAAATCCTCGACCAGACGTTCGTGGCGCACATCCGCCCAGGCAAGCGCGAAGCGCGAGCGCGCTTGCGCCGCCAGGACCATGCAGGCATCGTAGCATAATGCCGTCTCGGTCAGGTCGGTGAAAGCAAACGTCATCGCGTTCATCTGGAAGGCCTGGCGAAAGCAACTGAGCACCACATCACGCGGATCGCGCAGCGCGAACAGGATTTTCGCCTGCGGAAACAGCCGCTGGATCACCGGCAGATAAAGCGTGCCGGCGGGCTGCTTGTCGACGAACAGCCGGCCGCGCACATCCACGCCATGCTCGGCTACGGCGGCCCAGTAATGCTCCACCCACGCGGCCGCTTCCTCGGGATCGAGCCGCGTCAGTGACGAACACGCCTCGGCATCGGCCAGAAACGCCTGGTACGCTGCGGCCAGCGTCGGCGCTTCTTCCAGCGTGACGACGGTGGGATGCCCTGCCAGCACTTGTTCGAGCAAGGTTGTGCCGCTGCGCGGAAAGCCCAGCAGGAAGACATGGCTTGCCGCGCCAGGGCCGGCGATGGGTGGACCGGGCGGCAGGGCGAGTGCCGCGGCGATACCGTCGCCGCCGATCCAGGCGGCGAGGCGCCGCAGCTTCGCCACCTCGCCCTCGCGCTCGCCGGCCTGAGCCTTGTGCAGGTCGCGCAGGATGCGCTTGCCTTCACAGGCGGCGCCGAATGCAGCCGCAGGTTGGCTCAGATCGCCGAGCGCCAGTCCCAGCAGCAGCAACGCCTCCGCGCGCTGCTGGGCGTCGAGCAGCGGATTGCTCAGCAGCCGGGTCAGTATATCCTTTGTCGCTGCCGGGTCGTGCAGCGCCGCGGCAAGGCGCGCGCGAAGCCAGAGGACATCGGCGCGATCACCGTGAGCGGCCATCAGCTTGGCGACCAGCGTCCCGGCGGCGCCGACATCGCCTTGGTCCAGCAGCAGCGAGGCTAAGCCGAAAGCGGCCATCGAGGATGATGGATCGATCGCCAGCGCGCGCTGGAAACCATGCTGCGCGTGATCTGACCGGCCCTGGTGAAGCTGGCCTTGTGCCCACGAGCTCCATTCGTCAGCGGAGGTAAAATGCGGCACGCACGACGCCTTGCTTGTGGAAGTTGTATATGAATTGCGAAACGAAGACTTGGAAGCGCTTAACCCAGCTTGCCTGGATCGAACCGGTGCGGCTGAAGAAATCTATGCGCGCCACGGCGTGCATCAGCACGGCTTCGCACCGGGTCGGCCCCTTGCGCGACTGGCCGCGCCGGTCGATGATCCTGAACAGTACGGCGTTGATATGAAGGCGATACGCAAAGCCCCGGCGATGTATTCCTGCTGATCAACTTCCCAGTGTGAGCGCAGGTTCGAACAAGGCACCGGCGGCTCTGCCGGCGTAATAGGCATCGCTTTGGACGTTGCCGCGCGACGTCGCGGCACGGGTGGTGAAGTGGAGGCCGAGCCTATCGATCTCGTCATCCACCACCGAGTGCTTGACCGCGACCAGATCGAACCCCGTGCTCCGGCCGTTGCTGCCCTGGCGGGCCATCTTCAGGTCGTCAAGTCTGCCGCAAATGCCGCCGGCCAGGCCGATCTGGAATGAATTGAGCGCCGACCTGCGATCGCCTCCGCGCAGCGACTGGTAGATCGCGCCCCGCCGAAAAGTCTCGCTTTCCGTGTCGAAAGTGACTTCGATCAGGTCTTGCAGGAAGCGGGCGGCTTCTACATCGGCCTTCAGCCCGAAGAACACGAAGCCCAGCATGCCGTCAGCACGCCGTTCCCCCCAGACGCGGCAATCGCAGAACTCGGCGATCGATTGCGCGCAGCTATCCACCGGGGCGCGGCGCTTGCGTCCGGTCGCCACGCTCACGCCTTCGCAGTCCGACCGGCGTACCGAAACCTCATCGAGCGTCAAATCGTGGCGGGCCAGCAATTCGGAGACCTTGGCCGCTGCCGCCATGGCTTCCGCCTCGGTGCAGCCACGATCCGCGGTCCTGGCGCGCAGGGCCTGGATGCGCTGGATGACACGGTCGATATCCGCCGCTTGCGTCGAGCCGTTTTCAGCCGGCTTTTTCGCCCCCATGAAGGCCGATCGTCGCCTCAGGCGTTCGAACAATTCGCGCGCGCCAGCATACATCAGGCCGTGCGCGATGTGGTCCGCGACCTCGTCCGCCACCCGATCGAGCAGCTGGGCGGCGCCATGCACGCCCGCTCGCGCACGCCCGGCAATCGTTTCGACCTGCAAGGCGGCAATCCGTTCGAACGCTATCCACAGACCATCCGGCGCGTCCTCGTCGATGGCCTGGGCGAAGCATCCAAGCGCATCGACCAGATTGTCCGCCGAGGCCAGGCTGCGCGCCTCTGCTACCAGATCAGGATCTGCATCGTCTTTTTTCGCCCAGCGGACGGCCAGGCGTTGAACCGGTGAAATGTTCTCCTCCACCTCGCGCAGAAGATCGAGGATCGTGTCTTCGTCCAATTCGGCGACCGATTGCGCTATGGCGTGGAAGCCGCGCCGGGCCACGTTGCGGTACAGGCTCGCTGCACAACGATGACCGGTCCCCAGCGGGCGGCCGTGACGCACGAATGTCATGGCTTCGCCCAGCATCGTCTCGTCCATGGCGAACAGCGGCGAGATCAGCACGTGCCTGCCGCTTGCGAGGGGACACAAGCGCATGGCGGTCGGTTGGCCTTCAGCCAGGGACGAGATGCGCGCGTCCAGCAGCAGGATAGTTTCACCTGTGACCAGATCTTGCAGACGGACAAGCTCCGGACCCTCCCGGTCGACAATTCTGACCAGACGAAATTGTGCAGCGCTCAGCGCTTGAATGGCCTGTTGCGCTTGGGACGTTGCCGCTGCCACGGCCTTGAGGTGGCGATCGACCAGCGTGCGGCCGCTTATCGATGGCGTGAACATTTCAAGATCGGCGGCCATGGCCATCAGGCAGCTTTGCGCGTCATCGTCGTCGGGCAGATCAGCATGCCCGACCAGCCACCGGCGCAGGGTCTTGTCGATCGCACCTGTAGGCATCAGCTTGCCGATCATGTCATCGACATGCGCGCCGATCGCCTCCAGGATCTCGAAGTCGGCTTCGATGGCGTCACTTATTTTGTCCAGAAGCATCGTACGGTCTTCCTCGGCTGCGTGTCTGATGCGGAACCCAGGAATAGAATCTCAGGCATCACAACGCAACGCGCTGGCCGCTTCAGTTTTGGACAATCCACATGAGAATGCATGCTGAGCCTACAGGGCTGATTGCCGCCCCGGGGGCAAAGCCTTCACCCGAGATTTCGCTACGGTCACATGCGGGGGAAGTGTGGCGTCCGCTTTGACAGGAACGCTTCGACGCCTTCAGCGAAGTCGGCCCCTTGCATGGCATCGACGAACCAGCCGATGCTCTCATCCGTTTCGGCAAGGGCGGCGCCATTGCCGACCGATCGCAAGATGCGCTTGCTGTGATGCAATGTGTAAGCCGATCCTGAAACGATCGCGGCGATAAGTTCATCCAGCCCTGGCTCGAAGCGCTCTGCCGCCAGCAGGCGATCGACCAGGCCGATCGCTTCCGCCCGTGCCGCATCGAGCGACAAAGCGCTGAAGATCATCTGCCGGGCTTGCCCCGGTCCGATCGCGCTGACCAGCCGGTGATGATCGCTGCGCAGGTACAAGGCGCCCAGTCTGGCCGGCGTGATGGCAAAGCGCGCGGTTTCTGCCGCAACGCGGATGTCGGCAGCCAGCGCCAGCGCGACCGATGCTCCGAAGCAGGACCCTTCGATGGCGGCGATCACCGGCTTCGATGCCGTCTCGACCATGGTAATGGCGTTCGCCATGGCCCAGCCATAGCTCCGCGCAGCCGCAGCATCATGACGCAGTGCGCCGAATTCGGCGATATCGTTTCCCGCGCCGAAGTGTCCGCCCGCCCCGCGCAAGACGATCACCGCGACCCCCGGATCACGATCCGCCGCCGGGATCAGATCGGCCAGCTTGCGCCATGTCTGCAAGCGCATGGCATTTCGCGCCGAAGGACGATCAAGCAGGATGGTCGCCACCGCACCGACGATCGCGAGCGAGACCCCGCCGCTATTTTCGTCCGGCGCGGTCATGAACCTTCCAGTTTTTCGATGACGGGCGTCACGGCTATTCCCCGGCACAGGTTCGAACGCGGCCCGCTCATCCTCAATCCTGGCGCCGATGATCGTGGCGTTGCCGAAACATGCCCAACAGGAACACGATCATCCCGAAATAGGCTGCGGCGAGCAGGATCGCCTCGATCACCGCGACGAAGTTCTCGCGGCCCTGGATCAATGGCGCGGACGCGATCGTCAGAAACAGCATGAAGCATGGGTTTATGGCGAAAGGCATGAGCTTCATGACATCCGCCACGATAGCCGCGACGATCAGCAATAGCACGCCGATGATTTCGACCGGCTGATGCGATCGGATCGCCGATTGCAGCAGCGCCGCCGTCCCAACCCCCAGCAGCGCGCCCAGCAACGATGACGGCATCGCCGGGAGCCCGGCTTCCTCGACCACCGCCCAGTACCAGAAATAAAGCAGGCCGGCATATGCCGGGTCGAGCCGCAAGGCATGGGCAAGCAGGATGTATCCTGCCACCGCCACAATGACGATCGCCGCCAGCGGGCCGCGGCCGCCCTTTGCTGCACCTTCGACGGGATCAGGCATCGATCGCCTTCTTCGTCAGGCCGGCAATGAGCTGCGTGCGCAGTTCCTGCTTGAGCACTTTGCCGGCGGCGTTGCGGGGAAGCGCATCGGCCACCATGGTCACCGAGACCGGAACTTTGTAGCGGGACAGACGCGCCGCGACATGATCCTGCAGCTCGCGTTCGCCGGCCGCTTGTCCTGGCGCCAGGACGACAAAGGCTGCGGGTTCCTCCCCCAGCGACGGATGCGGCAAGCCGACGATGGCCGCCTCCACGACCGCAGGATGGTGGCACAGCGCGTCTTCGATCTCGATGCAGGCGATATTCTCCCCGCCCCGAATGATCATGTCCTTCTGCCGATCGACGATCGTGACCAACCCGTCGGCGTCGATCCTCGCCACGTCCCCGGTGCGGAACCATCCGTCGGCGGTAAAGGCGCGGGCGTTCTCCTCTGGCCGCTCCCAATAGCCTTGAGTCACGTTGAGGCCGCGAACCTGCAGTTCGCCTATGGCACTGGTCGGCAGGATGCTATCGCCGGCATCGGCGATACGGACCTCGTTAACCGGATTCGCGGCGCCACAGCTATCCGGCCACAGCCGATATTGAGGTCCACCATTGTATAGCAAGGTCGATGCGGTTTCGGTCATCCCCCAGCCGGTCGAAGCTTCGGCCGCCAAAGCGCGGGCAATCGCTGCGGGCAAGGTACTGGGCGGCGGAGCGCCGCCGTAGACCACGGTGGTGAGCGACGAAAGGTCATAGTCCGTATGCCGCGGATCGGCGATGATCTGCAGCGGCATCGTCGGGACGCCGCCAAGCACCGTGACCCGCTCACGCTCGATCAGCCGCAGCGCATCGACCACGTCCCACTTCTTCATCAGGATCAGCTTTGCCCCGACGGCAGACGTGGCGATCAGGCCGGGTATGGCGCCGGTGACGTGGAATAACGGAATAGGAAAGAGCGCCACAGGCGGCGCGGATGGCAGGCCGGGCGATCCGCCGAAGCGGATTCTCATTCGCTCTGCGTTGAATTCGGAATTCTTGATCGTCGCGGTCAGTGCACGATGGGTAATTGTGGCGCCTTTGGGCCGTGACGTCGTGCCGGAGGTGAAAAAGATCGCCGCCAGGGCATCGGGTGACGCCGCCGGCAGATCATGCGTTCGATCCGCAAGATCGGCCCATGTGGCGGGCGCGCCTAGCAGTGCATCGAGGCTTTCGCCCCCCGGTCCATCGATCGCCAGCACCATCTCGACCGCTGCCGGCACTGTGATGTCGGCCCGGTCGCTGAACAGGTAGCGCGCGCCGCAATCGGCCAGCATGGCTTTGATCTCGCCGGGCAAGGCCCAGCCATTGATCGGCACGACGATGCCGCCTGCGCGCATCGCGCCCAGAAAGCAGACCGGCCATTCGGCGCGATTGCGCATCAGCAACGCGACACGATCTCCCGGCCGCAGTCCTTGCGACAGGAGCGCGCTTGCAACGGCGTCCGCAGCTCGAACCGCCCCCGCGTATGTGCAGCGATCATCCTCGAAGACCAGAAACTCGCTTTCGCCGTGGGCGCGGTGAAGCGCGATGACATCGTCGATCGTCTTGGGACCCGTGACCCAATGGCGGAGCGGTCGGCCATCGATCAGGACGGTCTCGACCGCGAACCGGGGATCGGACGACAGGTGGTCGTCTGTTTCGGCCAGCGAACGTACCGGCTGGGCGATCGGGTAGGATTTCAAGACACCGGACCGGTTACAGCATGGCTATTGCCGCGTCGCGATGTAGCACACCGCCTGGCATCGGTCGCTGCCGGCATGATCCCGCTCTCCATGTCCTTTACGGCTTCGCGCCGTTTCACGGGCGAGCATATCAGATCGCACCGCGCTGACCAGCGCTTTTCTAGTTAGACCTAGAAAACAGGTTCTCCTCAGCTGCCGTTTTCATGATCCCCGCGGCTTTCGATGCCGTGAAGGCAGAAAGCTCCGATAGCGCGCATGAGCCGCTCGACCGTGAGGTCTTCGATGCCCGGCACCCATTTGGCCAGCCAGATCAACATGCCGAGATAAAGCTGCACGACGATCTGAGGCTCGCACCGGACAACCGAGCCATCCACCATTCCTTCTTCGAGGAAATGCTCGAGGATGGTTTTCAACCGATCCGCCCAGCCGTCGATGGCTTCGCGCTGAGCACGGTCCAGATAGGAATGTTCACCGAAATAAAGTTGCGATCCGTTGGCCGAGGAGTCGTCGAGCATGTTGCGGGTAAAGCGCGCCAACTTTTCTGCACCCGTTCCGTTGCCGGCCTCGGTCTCTGCCAGGAGACGCTCGAAGCGCTCGAGCGACTGCACATGCGCAGCGTAGGCCAGCGCCTGTTTGGTGGGGAAGTAATAATAAAGCGCGGCATCGCTGAGATCGAGGTGCGCAGCGATTTCGGTCATGGTCGCCAGCGCGAAGCTCCTGGCGTTGATGATCTCGATTGCCGCGTGGATGATCGCGTCGCGCTTGCCTGCGGATTTCCGGCTCTTCGAACGGGGGACGCCCTCGCGCATCGTCACCGCAACCAAAGCCTTCGCACGTTTCAAACGCCGTCTCCATTGCTGCGCGTTTTCGATGCACCGAGCGCCACGGAAAAGGCAAGCCTCACCGCATCGAAAAAAGTTCTAGCACGGACTAGAAAAACGAGTATCATCTAAACTTCTAAACAATCGATCGACTCCGGACACATGGAGGCGACGTTGCGGGAGTAGGATCATGCGATATATCGGTCTGTTAGGCGTGTGGGCCATGGCGCTGGTGTCGGGCAACCCGGCGCAGGCGCAAGTCACGGCGACGCCGGTTCCCAATAACCAGCCGGCGACGCAAGCCGCCGGTCCTGACGAGATCATCGTGACCGCGACCAAGCGCACGCAGACCCTCGAGACGGTCCCGATCTCGGTGGCGGTGACCAGCGCCAAGACGATCCATGAGGCGCATATCATCGATCTCATCGATCTTCAGTCCGTCGTCCCCTCGCTCAAGGTCCAGCAATTCACGACGGTCGGGCAGACCAATTTCACGATCCGCGGTTTTGGCAACGGCGCCGGCAATGACGGGATCGAGACCTCGGTCGGCGTGTTTATCGATGGCGTATACCGGTCGCGTGCCGGCGCCGCGCTCGACGATCTGCCCGAAATCGATCGGATCGAGGTTCTTCGTGGGCCGCAATCGACGTTGTTCGGCAAGAACGTCTCGGCCGGCGCGATCAATATCGTCACCGCCCGGCCCGAATTCGAACTCGGCGGAAAGGCCGAGATGAGCTTCGGCAACTATGGCCTGGTCCAATCGCGCGCGACCATCACGGCGCCGCTGAGCAGCACGATCGCCATTCGCTTGTCCGAAAGCACCGACAACCGCGACGGCACCTATCGCGACTACACCACCGGCGATCGGCTGAACAACCGCGACCGCTATTCGCTCCGCGCCGATGTCTTGTGGAAGCCCACCGACACCGTGTCCGTCCGCATCCTGGGCGACTATAACAAGATCAATGAAGTCTGCTGCGCCGTGGTGTCGATCCTGAATGGCCCGGCGACGCAGTTCATCGGCGCGCCGCCTCCGTTCGGGCTCGGTCAGCCGGTCAGCATTCCGCAGCACGACAATCGCGACGTCCAGCTCAACACCAATCCGGTCAACCGCCTCAATGACGAGGGCGTGTCCGGGCAGATCGATTGGAACCTGGGCCGAACCAGACTGACCTCGATCACCGCCTACCGGCATTCCGCCGACCGGGCCATCACCGATGTCGATTTCACCGGCGCCGACCTTGCCAACAGCGACCGCCGCAACCGCTACGACACCTTTACCCAGGAAATCCGCATCGCTTCGGACGGCACCGGCCGCTTCAACTATCTGGCCGGCGCGTTTTACGATCATGAGACGCTGCTGTCAGGCGTCGATACGACGTACGGCAGCCAAATCCGCGCTTATGCCGATGGGCTGTCGGGCCAGGTTGCGGCGGGGCCGCTGGCGGGGGCTTCAAATATTTTTGCCCTCGAATATTTGCAATCGCTGGTGACCCCAGCGATCGTTCCCGGCCAAACCTATTTTCAGGCCGGGCAAGGCATCCACGACTTCTATCATCAAAGCCAGAACAGCTATTCGGTGTTCGGCCAGGCCGATTACAAGCTGACCGACCGCCTGACGCTCACCGGCGGCCTGGCCTATCTGGCCGATCGCAAGAAGGTCGTGTCCGACGTCGTGCTCAACGATCCGTTTTCCTCGCTCAATCTTCAGGATGTGCCGCAGCTTCCCTTCGTCGGCCTTCCTGCCAATGCGTTCGGTGCGTTGGGGGGGCTCCAGTTCTTCTACGGCAATGATCCCAGTCACGGCCCGGTCAATTATCCCAACGCCAATGAATCCGGAAAGCTCGACGGCAGCAAGGTCACTTACAGCACGCATGCCGATTATGATCTCGGCATCGCGCATGCTTACCTGACCTATTCGACCGGCTGGAAGGCCGGCGCGTTCAACCTGTCCTCGGATAGCCGGCCGCCCGACGCCAATGGCGTGGGACGCAGCGTCCAGCCAGAAAATGTCACGCTATACGAGGCGGGGATCAAAAGCCGCTTCCGTGGCGGCTATCTCAACTTCGCGGTCTTCCATCAGGCGGTCAAAGGCTTTCAGGACAACGCCTATACCGGTACGGGCTTCGCGCTGGTCAACGCCGGCAAGGAGTCGGTCACCGGATTCGAAGCCGAGACCAATTACCGCCCGGTCGACTGGCTATCGCTGGATGGCGCCGTCACTTATCTTCATCCCAAGTATGATTCATTCAAGATGGCGCCTTGCGTCAGCTACGACACCGTCCGCTGCCCGATCAATCCAGCCACTGGCCTGATCCCGAACTTTCGCGACCTCTCCGGCACCCGGCCGGCCACGATCCCGTCCTGGACGGCTTCTGCCGCAGCCACCATCACGCACCATTTCACTCAGGATTTGAGCAGCACGCTACGCGGCGAATTCGACTATACCAGCAAGGCGCAGCTTATAGAGACCACCCCGCCCGACATCTCGAACTATGGCAACCAGCAGGTCAATGCGAGCTTCTCGATCGCCAGCAAGCGCTACCAGGCCGAGATCATGCTGTGGGGCCGCAACCTGACCAACTATTACACGCTGATCACGACCTTTCCATCGGTGGCTCAGACCGGCAGCTACAGCGGCGTTCCCAACGAGCCGCGGACCTATGGCGTGACCATCCGCAAATCCTTCTGACTGCCATTCGGCCCAGGAACACCTTGATGCCCAGCGATCCCGTCGGAACCCCGGCGCATGACCTTGCCGCGCTTCGCGAACGCTATCGCATCGAGCGCGAGCGGCGCAGCCCGACCACGACCGCACGCGCCTATCGCGATGTCGCCGACGGTTTCGGCCATCTGCTGAACGATCCTTACGGGACCGCCGCCGACCGGCCGCCGCAGACCGACACCGTTACCGTGGCGATCGTCGGGGGCGGTTTCGGCGGGCTGCTGACCGGGGCGCAATTGCGCCGGGCCGGGATCGATGACATTCGCATCATCGAGGCAGGCAGCGACGTCGGCGGCGCGTGGTACTGGAACCGCTATCCGGGCGCCGCCTGCGACGTGGAATCTTACATCTACATGCCTCTGCTCGAAGAAACCGGCTATATGCCGGTCGAACGCTACGCAAAGGCTGCAGAGATCCGCGCGCATTGCCAGCGGATCGCGACGCAATTCGGACTTTACGATCGAGCCTGCTTCTCCACGCAGGTGACCGCGCTCGAATGGAACGCGCGCGATGCGCTGTGGGACCTGACGACAGATCGCGGAGACGCGATGCGCGCGCGCTTCGTCGTGCTGACCACCGGGCCGCTCAACCGGCCCAAGCTGCCCGACATTCCCGGGATCGAGAGCTTTGCCGGTCATCATTTTCATACCAGCCGCTGGAATTATGCCTATACCGGCGGGAGTGCCACGACGCCGCTTGACGGACTGGCCGACAAACGGGTCGGCATCATCGGCACCGGCGCTACGGCGATCCAGTGCATCCCGCCGCTTGCCGCATCCGCCGGCAACCTGTTCGTGTTCCAGCGCACGCCGTCCTCGGTCGCCGCGAGGAACAACGCGCCGACCGACCCTGCCTGGGCCGGAGGTCTGGAGCCAGGGTGGCAGCAACGCCGCATCGAGAGCTTCACGCATCAGCTCGCCGGCAATCTGGCCGAGCCCGATCTGGTCGCCGACGGATGGACCGTGCTGGCCCAGGCGGTGCGTGAAAAGCTCGCCGCCGGCGCTTCCGTCAGCGATGCGGCGAGGCTGCTGGAGGAAGCCGACTTCGAGAAGATGGTCGAGATTCGGGCCCGCATCGATGCGATCGTCACCGATCCCGCCACCGCCGAGGCGCTGAAGCCCTGGTTCAGCCTGTTCTGCAAACGGCCCTGCTTTCATGACGAATATCTCGGCATCTTCAACCAACCGAACGTCACCCTCGTCGACACGCATGGGCGCGGCGTCGAGGCCGTGATGCCTGGCGGCGTGGTCGTTGGCGGGGTCAATTATCCGCTCGACTGCCTGATCTTCGCTACCGGCTTCGAGACCGCCACCGATTATTCGAAACGTTCCGGCTTTGCGGTCCGCGGCGTCGGCGGCGTGACCCTTACCGAGAAATGGGCGGACGGCATGTCGACCCTGCACGGCATGCACAGCCGCGGCTTTCCCAACTGCTTCGTTATCGGGCATGCGCAAGCGGGAATGTCGGCCAACTTCCCGCACATGATCGACGAGCAGGCGCGGCATATCGCTTATCTCGTTCGCCACGCGCTCGACGAGGCGGTTGCGACGCTAGAGCCGACCGAAGCGGCCGAGCGCCAATGGACCGAAGCCATCGTCACGCAGGGCGAGCGCCGCCGACGCTTCCTCGAGGCCTGCACGCCGGGCTATTATAACAACGAAGGCCAGGCCTCCGACGTTGCCGCGCACAGCGCGCCTTATCCGCCGGGACCGACGGCGTTCATCGATCTGCTACGCGCATGGCGCGAAGATGGCGGGCTCCAGGGGCTGGAACGCAACGGGGCGCATGCCCGCGAGACGGAAGCTGCCGGATCATGACGCGGAACGCAGGACGCAAATCGATCTTCATCACCGGCGCGGCTTCGGGAATGGGCCGCGAGACGGCATTGCTGTTCGCGCAACAGGGTTGGTTCGTCGGGGCGTTCGACCTCAACGCCGCGGCGCTGGCGACGCTCGCCGACGAGATCGGCGAGGCGAACGGCGCGTTCGGCACGCTCGACGTGACCGACCGCGATGGCTTTGCGGCCGCCGTCGCGACGTTCGGCGAGGCTACCGGCGACACGCTCGACCTGCTGTTCAACAATGCCGGCATCGCCGTTGGCGGCATGCTCGACGAACAACCATGGGAGACGATCGCGCGGATCGTGGAGATCAACCTCATGGGCGTGGTCATCGGCATTCGCGCCGGGCTGCCGCTGCTCAAGCGGACGCCAGGCTCGCTGTGCCTCAACACTGCGTCTTCCTCGGCGATCTTCGGTACCGCCGGGATCGCGATGTATTCGGCGACCAAACACGCGGTACGAGGCTTGACTGAGGCGCTGGCGATCGAATTCAAGCGCTACGGCGTGCGCGCCGCGGACCTGCTTCCCGGCCTGATCGACACCCCGCTGCTGAGCGATGGCCTGCGCGCCATGGCGCCCGACGAAGGCATGTGGCGGCTGGTCAAACCGCGCGAAGTGGCCGAAACCGTGCTGGCTGCCTACGGGACCGACAAGCTGCACTGGTATGTGCCCGAGGAACTGCGAGACTTTCATCTGCAGGTTGTCACCGAGCCCGAGGTCGTTCGGGAGGAGCGCACCGCACTGCTCGCCGACCTTGCCAACGGAGCGCAATAGGTCATGTCGATCATCGCAAACACCGAGGCCGAACCGGCCGGCCATCTCGCCGACGAGGAGGCGATCGCGCGGCTGCGCGCGGCGTTCGACAATCAGCGCGCCGCATTTGCCCGCGACCGCGACCCTTCGCTGGCTGAGCGCCGCAGCCGCATCGCAGCGCTCATGGGGATGATGGCCGCCAACCGCAAGCGGATCAGCGCGGCGCTTGCCGCCGACTTCGGCTGCCATCCGGTCGGCGCCGCCGAACTGATCGAAGTGCTCGGCGTGCTGGGGCGGGCGCGCTATGTGCTCGAACATCTCGAGGCGTGGATGGCGCCCTCGGTGCGCGAAACCGATCCGGCAATGCTGGGTACCGCAACCGCCGCGATCCGCTATCAACCAAAGGGCGTTATCGGCAATATCGTGCCGTGGAACTTCCCGTTCGATATCGGCGTCGGCCCCGTGATCGAGATGCTCGCGGCGGGCAACCGCGTGATCCTGAAGCCTTCGGACTATACGCCGGCTTGCGCCGCGCTGCTGGCGGAAATGGTGGCGGCCGCGTTCGACCCGACGCTGGTCCATGTCGCCGTCGGTGGCGTCGGTCTGGCGCGAGCCTTCGCGGCGCTGCCGTGGGATCATCTGCTGTATACCGGGAGCCCCAGTGTCGGCCGT
>CAXTOI010000043.1:0-4366 GCA_964245645.1 uncultured Novosphingobium sp.
CTCCTATTTGGCCGGCGCCATGTCTGCGGCCACATATTCCACCGGCAGCCCTACCCCCTGCAACTGCGGCTCAATCGCCTTGCGGTCGCCCACCACTACATAGATGAACCCATCCGGCTGCAGGAATTTCTGCGCGGCAGCGTCCAGCGCCGTTGCGGTCAGCGCGCGATACCTGTCGGGCAGGGTGACCTCGTAGTCATCCGGGCGACCCAGGATCAGGTTGGTCTGGATGGCGCCAAGCACATCGGCGTTGGTTTCGAAACGGTTAGGCAATCCGCGGATATTGCCGTCAGTGGCGCGTTGCAGTTCCTCCGGGGTCACCGGTTTGATGCCGGGCAAAGCGGTCATATCGGCGATGATCGCCTTGATCGAATCGCCGGTGCGGTCTGCCTGGACCGGGGCAAACACCAGCAGGCTGCGCGGCCCGCGCGGTTGGCGCAAGACGCTCTGCACGCCATAGCTCCAGGTCTTCTGCTCGCGCAGATCCATGTTCAGCCGCGAGACGATGTCGCCGCCGAGCACTTCATTAGCCAGTTCGACCGCTTCCTGCCCCTGCAGCCGGCCGGTGATCGGCAGCACCCGCCCGGCGACGATCACCGATTGCGGCGCATGGGGATGATCGATGACGATGATGCGCGCGCGGGGCACGGGCACCGCCGCATCGATCGGCTTGGTCGGCGCGGGGGTGGCAGGCGCCTTCCAGTCGCCAAAGCGGGCTTCGAGCAGCGGCAGCAGATCCCGCATAGTGATATTGCCGACCACGGCAATCTGCGCGAGATCGGGACGCAGCCATTTGTCATGCGCCGCGCGCAGGCTCTCAGGGGTGGCCGCCGCCAAAGCCGCCGCGCTGCCCAGCCCGTCGCCCGGCTGCGCATAGGGGTGCGCGGCACCATAGAGCAGCGGATTGATCGAGCGGATCGCAAGGCCCTCGGGAGACGCCAGCGACTCGCCCAGTTCGGCCAGTCGCTGCGTCCGGGTGCGCGCGACATCGTCGGGCGCGAACGCCGGCGAGCGCACGATGTCTTCGAGCAGGTCGAGCGAGGGTGCGAGGTTCACGGTCAGCGCGCTCAGGATCACCGAACTGGTATCGATCGTCGTGCTTGCGCCGATCGTCGCGCCCAGCCGCTCCTCGGCCGAGGCGATCTCGGTTGCATTCAGGCTGCCGCGCGCGGTTGTGGTGCCCTGGTCGAGCATGCGCAGCATCAGCCCCTGCGTGCCGGGGCCGTCCTGCGCGTCGGCGGCAACCCCGGCATCGAACATCAGGTCGATATCGACCTTGGGTATCGCGGTGCGCCGGGCCAGCGTCACCGCGATGCCATTGGCCAGCCGGGCGTGCTCGATCACCGGAAAAGTCAGCGCAGCCACCGGCGCCACGCTCGGCGTTTCCCGTTTCGGCCCTGGAGCGATGGCCGCGACCGGCAGCTTGCCATCGGGCGGTGAAGCAGGCCGGGTCGCTTCATCGCCCCAGCCGCCCATCGCATTGCCGCTGTCGGTGCGCTCGCCCGGCGTGACCGCTATCGACAGCGCCGGCCGCCCCAGCCAGTGCTGCAACGCGGCGCGCACATCCTGCGGGGTGAGCGCTGCGATGCGCGCCAGCCGCCTCTTGTATTCCTGCGGATCGCCGGAGAACACCAGCCCCTCGGCCAGCGTTGCGCCCTTGCCGTCCATCCCGCCGACCACTTCGAGTGCGTCGATCTGCGCGGTCACGGCCCTGGTCGCAGCGCGGCGCAATTCGTCGGCGGTGGGGCCTTCCTGGATATAGCGCGCGATTTCGCTGTCGAAGGCAGCTTCCGCAATGGCGCGCGGGGTGCCAGGCTTGATGTCCATGCTGACCTGCAAGAAGCTGATCTGCTCATGCGCTTCGTCGTCGGCGCTGACATCCACCGCCAGTTGCCGGCCGCGCACCAGCGCATTGTCGAGCCGCGAACTGGCCAGCCCGCCCAGCACGCGCATGCCGACATCGAGCGCGGGATCGTCCTGGTCGCTGACCCCGGGCCCGCTCCAGACGCGATAAAGCCGGGTCGTGGCCACCTGATCCGTCATTTCGCGGCGCACCGGTGCGGCCAGCGTCACCGGGCCGGCGACGACCGGCACGACCTTCGGGCCTGCCGGAATATTGCCGAAATATTTCTCCACCAGCGGCCGGGCGGTGGCGACATCGATGTCGCCGGTCAGCGCCAGCACGACATTATTGGGCGCGTAGTGGTTAGTGAACCAGTTGCGGACATCACCCAGGGTCGCCGATTCGATGTCGCCCATCGACCCGATCGTGCTGTGCCGGTAGGGATGACCCACCGGAAACAGCCCCTCGCCGATCGCATACTGCACCAGCCCATAGGGCTGGTTGTCGCGCTGCCGCTTTTCATTTTCGACCACGCCGCGTTGCTTGTCGAGCCGCTCCTGCGTCAACGAGCCGAGCAGATGCCCCATCCGGTCGCTTTCCAGGAACAGCGCCAGATCGAGCGCGCCCTTGGGCACGGTTTCGACATAATTGGTGCGATCGTACCACGTCGAGCCATTGATTTCCCCCGCGCCTGCTGCCGTAAGGGGGGCAAAGAACGCAGGCGTGTTTTCCGAGCCGTAGAAGAACAGATGCTCGTAGATATGCGCGAAACCGGTCTTGCCGCGCGGCTCGTTCTTGGAGCCGATACGGTAGTAGGTCGTCACCCCCACGATCGGCGCCTTGCGATCGGTATGCACCAGCACCCGCAGGCCATTGCTCAGCGTGAAGCTGTCGTAGGGGATGTTCACTTGCGCGACGAGATCCGAAAGCGGCGCAGGGGGAGCGGCAAAGGCGGCGGCAGATAGCGCGAACAATGAAACGGCAAGGCTGGCGGCGAAGCGGCGCATGAGGTCTCCTGGCGGGTGGCGGGGTTGCGCCCGGCATGAATCAGCGGTTAGCTGGATCGGGCGACTTGTACAAAGGCTGAACCTGTGGACACCGGCCCGCTCTGGGCAGGAAATGCCCATAGCCAATGGGCAGCGCGCAATCGGCGGCCGGGGAGGCGCGGGGCGGATAATTCGATTCAACCGATGCGTCGATCACGCATCATCCTCCTCCCCCGTCCGCCCTGAGCTTGTCGCAGGGAAGAAGAAGGACAGTGCTTCGACAAGCCCGGCTCGGGCGGGTAGGGTACAGTCCGCATTGATATTTTGAGAGAAGATCATTGGTCATAGTCAATTTCCGACTGCTTGCAGCACTGCTGCTCCTGCTGGCGCCCGCAGCTGCCCTGGCCGCGCCCGCGGATAGATTCAGGCCGACGGCTGGCCATATCGCGCTGACCTTCGACGATCTGCCGGGGCTGACCATCCTCGACGACCAGGCCTATGTCACTGCGTTCAACCGGGCGCTGCTGCGCGCGCTGACACGTCATCACTTTCCCGCCATCGGCTTCGTCAACGAAAGCAAGCTCGACGATCTCGACCGGGCCAGACAGATCGCGGTGCTGCGCGCCTGGCTGGACGCCGGGATGGACCTGGGCAACCACACGTTCTCGCACGACGATCCCGACGAATTGGGCGCCAAAGGCTATACCGAGGATATTGCCAAAGGCGAGGTGGTGACCAAGGCGCTGCTGGCGCGGCACCACAAGGCCGAGCGCTGGTTTCGCCACCCCTACCTCAAGACTGGCTCGACCGCTGCGGCCAAGCAGTACATCGACGACTGGCTGGCGCATCATGGCTATCGCATCGCCCCGATCACCATGGATGCCGACGACTGGGAATTTGCCGAGCCTTACGATCACGCGATAGCGCATCATGAAGCGGCGATGCAGGCGCATATCAAGGCTGAATATCTCGATCATACCGAAGCGATGATCCATTGGTACCGGCGCGCCTCGCAGGAGCTTTTCCACAGGGATATCCCCTATGTTATCCTGCTGCATTCGACCCGGCTGAACGCTGACAGTTTCGAAGATCTGGCCGCGATGCTCAAGCGCAACCGGCTGACACCGATCACGCTCGATCGTGCGATGGCCGATCCTGCCTATCTGACGCGCGATCCCTATGTCGGTGCGGATGGCATCGACTGGATGGAGCGCTGGGCGCTGGAACTGCATCGGACGCTGCCGAAAGAGGACAAGAACGACCCGCCGCTGGATATTCAGCAGGCCTATGACAAGGTTGATAATGATCGCTGCACGGGCGGATCGGACTGCGGGATTGCGGCTGCGGCAGGTCCGGCCAAGCACTGACATCGTCACTCAGGCTTGTCCTCATTGCATTGGATAAACTTCTATCGTCATGCCGGACCTGATCTGGGTTCGTGCCTCTTTCGAATGAGCGTTGCGGAAAACCGGCAAATGCCGGATTAATCGGCCCCAAGCCATTCGCTCTGGCCCAACGACAGCCCGACCCGGGTCAA
>CAXTOI010000043.1:4376-13499 GCA_964245645.1 uncultured Novosphingobium sp.
ACTATCTTAACGCCGACGGAAGGCCGCTCGGGATGACGGATGGTCAGTCACCAGCTAGAATTTTTCGCGCCTCTTGTGTTGCCCAAAGGCCACACTATCTCCTGCGCAACAGGAGGCTTTTACCCCGATGAATCTCGAAAAATTTACCGACCGCGCCAAGGGTTTTTTGCAGGCTGCGCAGACCCTGGCGATCCGGCTCAACCATCAACGCATCACCCCCGAGCACGTGCTCAAGGCGCTGCTGGAAGACCCCGAAGGCATGGCCAGCGGGCTGATCCAGCGCGCCGGCGGCAATCCCGTCATCGCTCAGCAGGCCATCGACGCGGCGCTGGCGAAGATCCCGGCGGTATCGGGCAGTGGCGCGCAAACCGCGCCAGCGCTCGACAATGACACCGTGCGCCTGCTCGATTCAGCCGAGCAGATCGCCACGAAGTCACAGGACAGCTTCGTCACCGTGGAGCGCATTCTGGTGGCGCTGGCACTCGCCGGCACCACGCCCGCAGGCCAAGCGCTGAAGGCGGCAAACCTCTCGCCCAAAGCGCTGGAAGCGGCGATTACCGCCTTGCGCGGCGGCCGCACCGCCGACAGCGCCAGTGCCGAAAATGCCTATGAAGCGATGAAGAAATACGCGCGCGACCTGACGCAGGCGGCGCGCGACGGCAAGCTCGACCCGGTGATCGGCCGCGACGAGGAAATTCGCCGCACCATCCAGATCCTGGCGCGGCGCACCAAGAACAACCCGGCGCTGATCGGCGAACCCGGCGTCGGCAAGACCGCGATCGCCGAAGGGTTGGCGCTGCGCATCGCCAATGGCGATGTGCCCGAGAGCTTGCGCGACCGCCGGCTGATGGCGCTCGATATGGGCAGCCTGATCGCGGGCGCCAAATATCGCGGCGAATTCGAGGAGCGGCTGAAATCGGTGCTTGACGAGGTGAAAGGTGCAGAAGGCGAAATCATCCTGTTCATCGATGAAATGCACACGCTGATCGGCGCTGGCAAGGGCGAGGGCGCGATGGATGCGTCCAATTTGCTCAAGCCCGCGCTCGCGCGCGGCGAGCTGCATTGCATCGGCGCCACCACGCTCGATGAATATCAGAAATATGTCGAGAAGGACCCGGCGCTGCAGCGGCGGTTCCAGCCGGTGTTCGTGGGGGAGCCGACCGTGGAGGACACCATCTCGATCCTGCGCGGGCTGAAGGATCGCTACGAGCTGCACCACGGCGTGCGTATCACCGATGGCGCGATCGTGGCGGCGGCGACACTGTCCAACCGCTACATCGCCGACCGCTTCCTGCCGGATAAAGCCATCGATCTCATGGACGAGGCCGCCAGCCGCATCCGCATGGAAGTGGAAAGCAAGCCCGAGGAGATCGAGGTGCTCGACCGGCGCATCATCCAGCTCAAGATCGAGCGGGAGGCGTTGAAGCGCGAGGAGGACCCGGCGTCGCGCGACCGGCTGGCGACGTTGCGCGGCGATCTGGCGAATTTCGAGCAGCAAAGCGCCGAACTGACGACGCGCTGGCAGAACGAACGCGACAAGATCGCCGCTGAGGGGAAGGTCAAGGAACAGCTCGACGCAGCGCGCATCGAGCTGGAACAAGCGCAGCGCGGCGGCGATTACGCCAAGGCCGGCGAGCTGACTTATGGCCGCATCCCCGAGCTGGAACGCCAACTGGCCGAGGCCGAGACGGTCAGCGGCGCGGGTTCGCATGGGGCGCTGTTGCGCGAGGAAGTCACGGCCGAGGATATCGGCGCGGTGGTGAGCAAATGGACCGGCATTCCGATCGAACGGATGCTGACCGGCGAGCGCGAGAAACTGCTGAAGATGGAGCAGACCATCGGCCAGCGGGTGATCGGGCAGGCCGATGCCGTGAAAGCCGTCAGCCGCGCTGTGCGCCGCGCGCGCGCGGGGCTGCAGGACCCCAACCGGCCATTGGGCAGCTTCCTGTTCCTGGGCCCCACCGGGGTCGGCAAGACCGAGCTGACCAAAGCGCTGGCCGGGTTCTTGTTCGACGACGACAACGCGATGGTCCGCATCGACATGAGCGAATTCATGGAAAAGCACGCCGTCTCGCGCCTGATCGGCGCGCCGCCGGGCTATGTCGGCTATGACGAGGGCGGGGTGCTGACCGAAACGGTGCGCCGCCGCCCGTATCAGGTGGTGCTGTTCGACGAGGTGGAGAAGGCGCACCCGGACGTGTTCAACGTGCTGCTGCAAGTGCTGGACGATGGCCGGTTGACCGACGGCCAGGGCCGGCAGGTCGATTTCACCAACACGCTGATCATCCTGACCAGCAATCTAGGTAGCCAGTATCTCGCCAATCTGGGCGAAGGGCAGGATGTAGCAACGGTCGAACCGCAGGTCATGGATGTGGTGCGCGGGCATTTCCGGCCCGAGTTCCTCAACCGGCTGGACGAGATCATCCTGTTCCACCGCTTGGGCCAGGATCACATGGCGCCGATCGTCGATATCCAGGTCGGCCGTGTCGCCCGCCTGCTCAAGGATCGCAAGATCACCATCAGCCTGAATGATGCGGCCAAGCGCTGGCTGGGCCGCGTCGGTTATGACCCGGTCTATGGTGCGCGGCCCTTGAAACGCGCGGTGCAGCGCTATCTGCAGGACCCACTGGCGGAAAAACTGCTGGAAGGGGCCATCCCGGACGGCTCGACAGTGCAGGTAGACGAAGGCGAGGGCGCTTTGATTATCGACGTCAGCTGAAATTCAAGCGCCAGATCGCTTATACCGTCACCCCTGGACAAGCCCAGGGTGACGGGGTGGGGCTTCTCAACCTCCATGGAATAAAGTCGCGGCGCGCCGCTGACTTGGCAGGCAAGGGCTGAAAACCTTCAGAACTCGTCGGCAATCGTATGGGGCACGCCGCCCAATTCAACCGCGGCCGTGGCGATGCCGCCGCACAGCACGATGCCCATGGGCACAGCCAGCACCGCGCTGACGACCAGGCTGAGGATTCGCGTCAACGAGACGCCTTGCGATGCATATTGTGACTGCACCGCGGCCTGTATCGTTTGCGGATTGAGCGAGGCGTAAGCGGCGACCAGCTGCGGGCTGGTGATCACCAGAATGATGACGGTGACGACGAGATAGACCAGCGTCATCACCAGATATGCCCCGAACAATGTCCAGAAATGGCCCTTGGTCGCTCGCCATGCATCCTTGATCACGATCCGTCCTTCGATCACGGTCATTGCGCCCGCCAGCGAGATGCGCACCTGCGCGTAGATCGAGGCGCAAAACAGCGCGATGCCGAAAATAGCGCCGACAAAACCCGCGCCGATCGCAGCAAAGATACCCGACGCGGCGGCCACGATCGCGATCGCGATGAATTCGCCCACGAAGATCATGAGGAGCAACAGCACGCCCAGCCCCAGCAGGCGCAGCTCATCCATGCCGATCCGCAAATAGGCAAAGCGATCCCCGCCGGGCCGCGCAACAGCGCGCACCACCGCCGCGAAAGCGATGATCCCCAAGGCCAGGAACGCCAGTTCGATAATCGCGATGGTGCCGAATTGCGTGGCCGGAAATACCGTTGGGGTCTGGATACCCGCAGCGATAACGACGGCGGCCGGGCGGTGCACAGCCATCATCGAGCTCATAAACGTCTGCATCGCGATCACACCGAGCGTGATCACGACAACGTAAATCGCCGCCCAGATCGCCACCACTTGCGGCTGCCTTTGGATCAGGCGGATGCCGCCACCGATGATCGAACTGACTGACATGCCTGGATCCCCGTTTTCCCGGATCAATTCTATGATGAAGTTGCGCAGGACGCCAGCGGTAAACGCGCGCCAGACCGGCATTGACCCGCGCGCCGCGCCGCCATAAGCGATCAATTAAATTCCCGCCGCTGAAAGACCGACCGCCATGAACCTCGACTCCTCCATCGCCGCAGTCGTCACCGGCGGCGCATCCGGCCTGGGCGAAGCTACTGCGCGCGCGCTGTCCGCAAAGGGCGTGAAAGTCGCATTGTTCGACATGAACGCCGAACGTGGCGAGGCCGTCGCGGCGGAGATCGGCGGCATATTCTGCAACGTCAACGTCACCGACGACGCCAGCGTCGAGGCCGGCCTCGCCAAGGCGCGCGCTGCGCATGGGCCGGAACGGGTGCTGGTCAATTGCGCGGGCATCGCCACCGCGGTGAAGACGCTGAGCCGCGACCGCGAGACCGGTGCGGTCAAGCAGCAGCCGCTGGAAATCTTCGAGCGCGCCGTGGCGATCAATCTGGTCGGCACTTTCCGCTGCATCGTCAAGTCGGCGGCCGGCATGGTCGATCTGGACCCGGTCGATGAATTCGGCGCGCGCGGCGCGATCGTCAACACCGCCTCGGTCGCGGCGGAGGACGGCCAAGTCGGTCAGGCCGGCTATTCCGCATCCAAGGCCGGTGTCGTCGGCTTGACGCTGCCGGTCGCGCGCGACCTGATGGGCGACGGGATCCGCGTCAACACCATCCTGCCGGGAATATTCGAAACCCCGATGATGAAGGGGCTGCCCGAAAAGGCGCAAGCCTCGCTCGCCACCCAAGTGCCGTTTCCCAAGCGGCTGGGCCGCGCCGACGAATATGCGCAATTGGCCATCTTCCTGATCGAGCATGATTACATGAACGGCGAGGATATCCGTCTCGACGGCGCCATCCGCATGGCCCCCCGGTAAGGTCTGGATCGGGCAACCGGCCGCCATGGCCCGACCCATCGCAGATGATGGCCTGAACGCCCCGCCGGGCGCGCGCGCGCATATGCTGGATAGCGCCAGTGCGATCATGCGCGCCGGCGACCAGGTCGACATTTCGCTATCCGAACTCAGCCTGCGCTCAGGGCTGAACTCGGCACTGGTGAAATATTACTTCGGCAACAAGGCGGGGCTGTTGCTGGCGCTGCTGGAACGCGAATGGGCAGAGATCGTCGCTGCGGTCGATGCGCTGCTGGCCAAGGATCTGGACCCGGAGACCAAGCTGCGCATCCACATGGCGCGGGTGGTCGATAATTTCTTTCGCACGCCGTATGTCCACCGCCTGCTGATGCGGATGATCCGCGAGAGCAAACCCGCCGAAGCGCAGCGGCTGGCCGACTCCTATCTGAAGCCGTTGCTGAACGCTTATGAGCGCCTGATCGCCGATGGCGTCGCCGCCGGGGTATTCCGCGCCGTCGATCCGCAATTGTTCTATTTTACCGTGATCGGCGCAGCGGATCGTTTTTTCAGCGCCCGGCTGGTGCTGCGGCATTGCTCCGACACCGATGTGCTCGATGAGAGCCTGCGCGATCGCTATCGCGCCCACCTCAATGATTTCGTGGTGGCGGGCATTCTCGTGCAAAGATAAGTCGAGCAATGGCAGCTTGGCATATCGGGGTGATCGGCGGCTCGGGCCTGTCTACAGGCGTGGGGCTGGACGATGCCCAGGATGTCGCGGTGCGCAGCCCGTTCGGCGAGCCGTCCGGCCCGATCACCCAAGGCACGTTGGCCGGCGTCAGGTTCAGCTTTCTGGCGCGGCACGGCATGGGCCACACGCTGCCGCCTGGCGCGATCAATTACCGCGCCAATATCGATGCGCTGAAACGCTGCGGCGTGACCGACCTAGTGTCGCTTTCCGCCATCGGCTCGCTGCGTGAAGGCCTTGCGCCGGGCGATTTCGTCACCACTGATCAGATCATCGACCGCACCACCGGCCGCGTGAACAGCTTCTTCGGCCCCGGCCTCGTGGCCCATGTCTCGCTCGCCGATCCGGTCTGCCCGCGCCTCTCCGCGCTGCTGGCGGACGCCGTCTCCACCACCGGCGGCACCGTTCATCGCAGCGGCTGCTACATCGCCATCGACGGGCCGCAGTTTTCCACCCGTGCCGAAAGCCGCATGTACCGCACCTGGGGCGCCGATGTCATCGGCATGACCGCCATGCCCGAAGCGCGATTGGCCCGCGAAGCGCAGCTGCCCTACGCCATGCTCGCGATGGTCACCGATTACGATTGCTGGCGGGACAGCGAAACGCCGGTAGCAGCCGCCGAAGTTTTCCGCCTGATGGCCGCCAACGCCGCGCAAGCCCGCGCCGCGGTGCGCGCGTTGGCAGACGGCCTGCCGGCAGTGCGCGATGCGAGCCCAATCGATACCGCGCTGGAGGGCGCCATCGCAACGGCGCCTGCCGCGCGCGATCCGCGTCTGGTGGCGATGCTCGATCGGCGATGTGATGCGCAACGATTATGAAGGGGACGATAATACCGAGGCATAAGATCGGCTTTAGTCCAGATTAGGCCGCAGCCAGCGTTCGGCAACCGGCAGCTCGACCCCGCGCCGCGCCGCGTAGTCCTCCAGCTGGTCGCGGCCGATGCGCGCCACGCCGAAATACTGACTTTGCGGATGCGCGAAATAGAAGCCCGAGACCGCGGCAGTCGGCAACATCGCCTGGCTTTCGGTCAGGGTGATGCCGGTATTGGCGGTTGCGTCCAGCAGGTCGAACAGGACCGGTTTCAGGCTGTGATCGGGGCACGCGGGATAGCCCGGTGCGGGGCGGATGCCGCGGTAGTCTTCGTGGATCAGCGCTTCGTTGGTCAATTGCTCACCCGGCGCATATCCCCAGAGCGTGGTGCGGACGTGCTGGTGCAGGCGCTCGGCAAAGGCTTCGGCGAAGCGGTCGGCCAGTGCCTTGAGCAGGATATCGGAATAATCGTCGTGATCGGCGCGGAAGCGCTCCAGATGCGGCTCGATACCGTGAATACCGACCGCGAAACCGCCGATCCAATCGTCATCGGCGGCGATGAAATCGGCCAGGCAGAAGTTGGCACGGTCACGGCTCTTCTTCACTTGCTGGCGCAGGAACGGCAGGTGCACAGGGTTGCCCGCGGGGGTGACGATCACATCGTCGCCTTCGCGCACGCAAGGCCACAGCCCGATCACGCCGCGCGCGGTCAGCCATTTCTCGTCGATGATCCGCGCCAGCATCGCCTGCGCATCGGCGTAAAGCGCGGTGGCGCTTTCGCCGACCACTTCGTCCTGCAGGATCGCCGGATAATTACCTGCCAGCTCCCAGGCGCGGAAGAACGGCGTCCAGTCGATGCACGCGGCCAGGTCGGCCAGATCCCATGCCGGAAAGACATGCAGGCCCGGCTGTGCGGGGGGTGGGGCCTTGTCGGCGAGGTCGATCACGAAGCCGTTGGCGCGCGCATCGGCCAGTGGCAGCAACTCGGTCTGGCCCTTGTTCGCCCGCGCCACGCGCACCGCGTCATACTCGGCGGCGGTGGTATCGACAAACCCATCGCGCTGCGTATCGGACAACAACTGGCTCGCCACGCCCACCGCGCGGCTGGCGTCCAGCACATGGATCACCGGGCCGTCATAGGCCTGGTCGATGCGCAACGCGGTATGCACCTTGCTGGTGGTGGCGCCGCCGATCAGCAGCGGAATGGTAAAGCCGCCGCGCTGCATTTCCTCGGCCACCGTCACCATCTCGTCCAGCGACGGCGTGATCAGCCCCGACAGGCCGATGATGTCGATGTCTTCGTGCTTCGCGGTGTCGAGGATTTTGGTCCACGGCACCATCACCCCCATGTCGATTACCTCATAGCCGTTGCATTGCAGCACCACGCCGACGATGTTCTTGCCGATATCATGCACATCGCCCTTGACCGTGGCCATGATGATCCGGCCCTTGGCGCGCGCGCCCTCTACGCCGAGCGCCTGCTTTTCCGCCTCGATGAAGGGGATGAGATGCGCCACCGCCTTCTTCATCACGCGGGCCGATTTCACCACTTGCGGCAGGAACATCTTGCCCGCGCCGAACAGGTCACCCACGGTGTTCATGCCGGCCATCAATGGCCCTTCGATCACTTCGATCGGGCGGCCATTGCGCGCGGCGATGCCGGCGCGTGCTTCCTCGGTGTCATCGACGACATACATGTCAATGCCCTTGACCAGCGCATGCTCCAGCCGCGCCACCACGTCCCAGCCACGCCATTCCTCGGCGGCCTTTTCGGCGACCGCGTCCTTGCCCTTGTAGCTTTCGGCCAGCTCGATCAGGCGTTCGGTAGCTGTCTGCTCGCCGCCTGCGGCCGGTGCCCGATTAAGCACCACATCCTCGCAAGCCTCGCGCAGCACCGGGTCGATCTGGTCATAGATATCGAGCTGCCCGGCGTTGACGATCGCCATGTCCATCCCCGCTGGAATGGCATAGAACAAAAACACCGAATGCATCGCCCGCCGCACGATCTCGTTGCCGCGAAAGCTGAACGACAGGTTCGACAACCCGCCCGAAATATGGACATGCGGGCACGCCGCGCGAATTTCCGCCGTCGCCTCGATGAAATCGAGCGCGTATCGATCATGCTCCTCGATCCCGGTCGCCACCGCGAAGACATTGGGATCGAAGATGATGTCTTCGGGCGGAAAGCCGATGCCCATCAGCAATTGATAGGCGCGGCTGCAAATCTCCACCTTGCGCGCCTTGGTGTCCGCCTGCCCCGTCTCGTCGAAGGCCATGATCACCGCCGCCGCGCCATAATCCATGCATTTGCGCGCGTATTTCAGGAAGGCATCCTCGCCCTCCTTCATGCTGATCGAATTGACGATCGGCTTGCCCGACACGCATTTCAACCCCGCCTCGATCACCTCCCATTTCGAGGAATCGACCATCACCGGCACCCGCGCGATATCCGGCTCGGCCGCGATCAGCTTCAGGAACGTCGTCATGGCATGGACTGCATCGAGCAGCCCCTCGTCCATGTTGACGTCGATCACCTGCGCGCCGTTCTCCACCTGCTGCCGCGCGACCTCGACCGCCTTTGGATAATCCCCCGCCAGGATCAGCTTCTTGAACGCCGCCGAGCCGGTGACATTGGTACGCTCGCCGACATTGACGAACATCGCGCCGCTGCGCTGGGGGGCGGGAGGCATCGTGGTTCCAGTCATCGGTTGAAGGCGTAGATTCTGGGGCCATCGCCCCAGACCCCGGTCATGTCGGCGTTGTTTAACGGTTCGGCGTCAGCACAAGGCCGCGCCGCAGGCCTTAAAGCCGCTTCGCGGTCACGCACAACGACGTCAATACCCGGGAGCGGGGGGGGGCGGGGGCGCCCCCCCAGCGCCAAACTAAAAAAAAAAAAAAAAAACACCACAAAAAAAACAAA
>CAXTOI010000044.1:0-13435 GCA_964245645.1 uncultured Novosphingobium sp.
CAGAAAGACATCGGCAGTGTCCATCATTTCGCGGGTGGGACGGCGAACCTGGCCGTAGAGGCTGAACACCGGCATGTGGTATTGCGGGTCCAGCTCGTCCGCCGTTTCAACCATATTGTCCTGCTTGTCGCCTTTCAATCCGTGCTGCGGGCCCAAAGCGGCGGTGAGCTTTATCCCCGGGCAGGCCGCCAGCGCGTCGAGCGAATGCCCCAGTGTCGCGGTGACCGAAGCGGGATGCGCGACCAGCGCGACGCGGCGACCGTGCAGTGGCCGGCGCAGTTCGGATTCTTCGAGCAGCCGGTCTATCCCGAATTTCATCCGGATTGCGGTGCCGGAACTGCCAGCGCGAGGCAAGCCGGGTGGTGAAAATCGGGTTTGCCCGGCGGATGGTATAGCGACCAATAGGACATGATGCCGCCCTCTTCCTCGATCACCGCGGTCAAGCCGACGCACCATGGCAGCGGCGGCAGGCCGGCCATGGGAATCGCGGCGTCGAAGATCAGCGTATCGCCGCCGACACGCGCCGTGCAATCGGGCTGGCGCAGCATGGGGCGTTCGCTCATGCCCTCGCGGTAGCTCCGGAAATCATATGCGGCCCAGCTTTCGGATGGAGACAGGTTCAGTTCCATGTAGGCATCGCTTCCAGGCGATTGCAGGAAGATCTCGAAACAGGTGTGGCGCCAGAGATTATCGGCGCGGTGTTTACCGGTTAGCGGTGGGAGCATGATCTGCCCTGCCCCGGCTACGCTCCAGCGGACGGTGAGCCAATGTTCGTTGAGCGCGATGATCCTGGCGCGGATCGTTGTAACAGCAATCGGCGGTTTTTCGGGATGGGGTGAAAGAAAGGACAGTCCTTCGACAAGCTCAGGATGGGCGGCTGTGGGGGCAGGCTCAGCGCATGAGGTGGATGGCACGCCCTCCTCCATCCCCGCCCGCCCTGAGCTTGTCGAAGGGCTGCCTTTCTTCTTCGCTAGCTGCGAGATGCGGTCCCAATCGCCCCGGATCAAAGCGAGCTTCTTCGCCCGGGACCAACCCTTCATCTGCCTTTCGAATGCCTTGGCATCGTCACAGGTCTGAAACTCCTGCGACCAGACCAAGGCGACCGGGCGATGTTCGCGCGTATATCCCGCTATCTCGCCATGTTCATGCTGCGCAATTCGGTGCGACAGATCATCTGTATGGCCCGTATAAAGAAAGCCGCCCCGGCACTGTAGCATATAGGCCCAGAAGCTCATCGCGTAGGGCTAGAAGAAAGGCAGCCCTGCGACAAGCTCAGGGTTGACGGAGTGTGGGACAGCTTGCCCTCGAGTGCCAGTCTAAGCCTGTCGACGGACTTTCCTTCATCACGAACGCAGGTTTATATCGCTGGCCCTGCGTGCTAGGCGCACGCCGCCATGACCTACCAATCACCCCTGCTCCGCCTGCTCGACGAGCGCGGCCATCTTTATCAACTGACCGACGCCCAGGGGCTGGATGCCTTGGCGGCGAAGGAGGCGATTACCGCTTACATCGGGTTCGACTGCACCGGGCCATGCCTCCACGTCGGCAGCCTGGTGCAGATCATGACCCTGCGCAGGTTGCAGCAGAGCGGGCATAAGCCGATCGTCATCATGGGCGGAGGCACCACCAAGATCGGCGATCCTTCGGACAAGACCGATGCGCGCCCGATGCTGGACGATGCCACGATCGAGGCGAACAAGCGTTCGATCCTGCGCATTTTCGAGCGCTATCTGACCTTCGGCGATGGGCCCACTGACGCGATCATGGTCGACAACGCCGATTGGCTCGACCGATTGATGTATGTGCCATTCCTGCGCGAGGTGGGCCGGCATTTTTCGATCAACCGGATGCTGACGCTGGAATCGGTCAAGCAGCGGCTCGATCGAGAACAATCGCTGTCGTTTCTCGAATTCAATTACATGATCCTGCAAGCTTATGACTTCGTCGAATTGAACCGGCGCTTCGGCTGCCGGCTGCAGTTCGGCGGATCGGAGCAATGGTCCAATATCATCGCCGGGATCGATGTCGCGCGGCGGATGAACGGCGCGGAATTGTTCGGCGTTACCAGCCCGCTGGTCACCACCGCCGATGGGGCGAAGATGGGCAAGACGGTGAGCGGCGCGGTCTGGCTGCATGAGGATTTCCTGCCGGCTTACGATTTCTGGCAATTCTGGCGCAATAGCGATGACCGTGATGTCGGGCGCTTCCTGCGGCTGTTCACCGATCTGCCGCTGGAAGAGATCGCGCGGCTCGAAGCTTTGCCGGGTCAGGAGATCAACATCGCCAAAATCGCGCTGGCCAATGCCGCTACCGCGCTATGCCGGGGCGCAGAAGCGGCGAAACTGGCTGAAACCACGGCCTCGGCGACGTTTGCTGCCGGCGGCCTGGGCGCCGACCTTCCCGTGCTGGCATTGCCTGCCGGCGGCCTCGCCATGGTCGATGCGCTGGTCGGGATCGGCTTCGCCGCCAGCCGTGGCGAGGCCAAGCGGCTGATCGCCGGGGGCGGGGCGCGGGTCAATGGCGATGCAATTACCGACGAGGCATTTCACATTGCCGCCAACACCGGCGAAGTGCGGATTTCGGCGGGCAAGAAGCGTCACGGCGTGCTGCGTCCGGCCTGATCTTGCCGACTGCGGCATGATTTTGCCGGATCACCGGCAAGACCTTGCCGCCATTTACCAATTCTTCGCCTCTTTCCGCTACCCCGGCTGCACGGGGGTTGAAAGGGACGAATATGCCAAGTGCAGCGCAACTCTCGATTACCGAACTCAGGGGCCCCAACCGGCACCCGGTAAACCACCATTTTCTGGCCGAGCACCGCCGGCTTGGCGATATCGAATTGCACGTCGCCAATATCTCGGCCCATGGCTTCATGACCGGCAGCGAGACCGGGCTGTCGCGCGGCGAACGCGTGGTGATCCGCCTGCCGCATATCGGCCGGATCGAGGCGCATCTGGTCTGGGCCTCGGGCGTACGCGCGGGATTCCAGTTCGAGCGGATCCTGCGCAGCGATGACTTTGTCCGGTTGATTGCTGCGGTCCGGCCCCATCAGCAACTTTGCCCGATCGGCGCTCGGCCATTGCCTGACATATCGAGCTGAACCGCCTTGCGCGCTTGGCAAGCCCGGGCAGGCCTGCCATTCGGCGGCGATGGATCAGACTTCCTCGTCGCTGCCGCCCAGTTCGCCGTTGCAAATCGCCGATTACCGTCGCTTCTGGCTCGCACGCTGTGCCGGGGTGATGGCGA
Organism: uncultured Novosphingobium sp.; assembly: GCA_964245645.1. Lineage (GTDB taxonomy): Bacteria > Pseudomonadota > Alphaproteobacteria > Sphingomonadales > Sphingomonadaceae > Novosphingobium. Next base: position 3,247 of record CAXTOI010000044.1, read on the forward strand.
CTACGGGCATGGTGGTGGTGCTGGGTTACCAGCTCTACGACATGGCGCGCGCGGTTTATGGCATGAACGTGGCGCAGGCTTCGTTTCAGCTCGGGCTGATGGGGCTGGCGCAATTCCTGCCGTTTCTGCTGCTGACGCCGGTGGCCGGCATCGTTGCCGACCGCTTCGACCGGCGGCGCATCGCCGCGGCTTCGCTGTCCATCGACCTGGTGATCGCGCTGGTGCTGGCGCTGGCGACGACTGCGCATGTGCTGAGCTTGCCGCTGCTGTTCGGCATGGGCGCGGCGCATGGGATGGCGCGGGTGTTCATGGGCCCGGCGATGAGCTCCATAGCGCCCAACATCGTGCCGTTCACGATCCTGCCCAAGGCGATCGCACTCAATTCGATAGCGATGCAGGCGGGAGCGATAGCGGGGCCGGCATTGGCGGGGCTGATCTTTGCGGTTTACGCGCCGCTGGCGTATTGGACGGCAGCGGTTCTGCTCGCCGCGGGGGCAACGGCGCTCCTGACTGTCCGACCGGTGCCGCCACCGCGCATCGATCGCAACACGCATCCCTTGCGGCAGATGGTCGATGGACTGACTTACATCGTTCACCAGCGATTCCTGCTCGGTTGCGTAACGCTGGACTTGTTTGCGGTGCTGTTGGGCGGGGCGACCGCACTGCTGCCGGTCTATGCGCGCGATATCCTGTATGTGCATGGTGCGCCGGTTGGCGCGCATGGCCTGGGCTTGATGCGCGCCGCCGATGCGCTGGGCTCGGCGGGCATGGCGCTGGTGCTGACGCGCCGGCCGATCTCAGTCGATGTCGGGACCAAGATGCTGTGGGCGGTGGCGGCGTTCGGCGCGGCTACGGTAGGTTTTGGCCTGTCGCGCAATTTCACGCTGTCGCTGCTTTTCCTGGTCGCGCTAGGCGTGGCCGACATGATTTCGGTCTATGTGCGCAGCAGCCTGGTGCAGCTGAGCACGCCTGATGACAAGCGCGGCCGGGTGTCGGCCTTCACGGGGCTGGGCATTTCGGCGTCGAACGAACTTGGCGAGCTGGAATCGGGGGTTGCCGCGTCGCTGCTCGGCGCGACGGTGGCGGTTGTCATGGGCGGTGTCGGTGCGATAGTGATCACGATCACCTGGGCAGTGCTGTTTCCCGAGATTCGCCGGGCGCGGACCTTCACGGCTCAAACGGCTGATGCGGAGAAGTGAAATGAAGGCAGACAGTGTTCTTGGTACCATCGGCAACACCCCGCACATCCGCCTGGCGCGCTTGTTTCCCGACCACGAAGTGTGGATCAAATCCGAACGAGGCAACCCGGGCGCATCGATCAAGGACCGCATCGCACTGGCCATGATCGAGGCGGCCGAAGCCGATGGCTCGCTGCTGCCGGGCGGCACGATCATCGAGCCGACCTCGGGCAACACCGGCATCGGCCTGGCCATGGTCGGCGCGGTGAAGGGCTATTCGGTGGTGCTGGTGATGCCCGATTCGATGTCGATCGAGCGCCGCCGGGTGATGCTGGCCTATGGCGCTACCTTTGATCTGACCCCGCGCGAAAAGGGCGTGAAGGGCGCGATCGAACGGGCGCAGCAACTGGTGGAGCAGACGCCCAATTCGTGGATGCCGCAGCAGTTCGACAATTCCGCCAATATCGCGGTGCATCTGCGCACTACGGCGCAAGAGATCCTGACCGACTTTGCCGACACGCCGATCGATGTACTGATTACCGGCGTGGGCACGGGCGGCCATCTGACCGGCTGTGCCGAGGCGTTGAAGCGCCATTGGCCGGCGCTCAAGGCCTATGCCGTGGAGCCGACGCTGTCGCCGGTGATTTCGGGCGGACAGCCGGCGCCGCATCCGATCCAGGGCATCGGCGCTGGGTTCATCCCCGGCAATCTGCATACAGAGACGATAGACGGCGCGATCCAGGTCGATCCCGCTGATGCCAAGGAATGGGCGCGGCGCAGCGCCAGCGTCGAAGGGCTGCTGGTGGGCATCAGTTCCGGGGCGACGCTGGCGGCAATCGCGCAGAAACTGCCTTCGTTGCCCGCCGATGCGCGCGTGCTCGGTTTCAACTACGACACCGGCGAACGTTATCTGTCGGTGGCGGATTTTCTGCCGGAATAAGGAAACAGCGACATGGGGCTGGAACGAATCGACTATCGCGATGGCGATGTGGCATTGACCGGCTGGCTGGCGAGGCCGGTACACCCGCCCCGTGCGGCCGTGCTGGTGTTCCCGACCATCGCCAATGTCACGCATCATATCGAGCATCGCGCCGAACTGCTGGCAGAGGCTGATTATCTGGCATTCATCGCCGATTTCTACGGGGAGCCGGTGGCGGACGCTGCCGCATTCTGGCCACTGGCCGACGCCTTGCGCGCCGATGCAAGTCGCTACCGTACGCGCATTGCCGCGGCACTGGCCACGATGCGGGAATTGATGGCCAGCCCGGCGATGCCGATCGCCGCGATCGGCTTTTGCATGGGCGGGCAGGCAGCGCTGGAACTGGCGCGCAGCGGCGCAGCTATTTCGGCAGCGGTCAGTTTTCATGGGACGCTGGATACGAAGGCGCCGGCGGAGCCCGGCGTAATGAAGGCGCGGCTGCTGATCTGCCATGGCGATGCCGACCCGCTGGTGCCGCGCGATCAGCTACGCGCCTTTCAGGAGGAAATGGACCAGGCCGGCGGCAACTGGCATCTGCACAGCTATAGCGGCGTGAGGCATGGCTTCACCGATTTCGGCAGCGATGCGCGCGGGATGCCCGCTTTGGCCTATGACGCCAGCGCCGATCGCCAGAGCTGGGCGGCGATGCACCAGTTTTTCGACGAGGCGCTGGCCTGAGCTATTTCGCGATCCGCTCCAGCCTGTCGTCCACCAGCCTGCGATAAAAGCACGAGGTCGCGCCGGTATGGCACGCGGGTCCTTCGGGCTTCACCAGCATGACCAGCGTATCCTGATCGCAATCGACACGAATCTCTTCGATCCTCAGGAAATGGCCGGAGGTTTCGCCCTTGAGCCATAACCGGCCGCGCGAGCGCGAGTGGAAATGGGCCAGGCCGGTCTCGCGGCTGCGGGCGAGTGCTTCTGCGTCCATGAACGCCACCATCAGCACCTCGCGCGAATGTGAATCGAGCGCGATCGCGGTCAACAGTCCCTTGTCGTCGAAGCGCGGCAGAAATGCATCGCTCTGTTCGCGATCCAGCGTCTCGCTTCCTGTCATTCTCTGCCCTTGCGGTGAATTAACGCTGCACTACCGATGTTGCAGGATAACCACAGATGCCGATGAAAATCTACCGATCGCGGTGATGTCGCTTTATCTTTGCCGCGTTCCAAGACAATCAGGCTTGGCAGTCTTGAGGGAGGCTGCATACTGCAGGACAGACGAATATGTCGTGATGCAGCTGTGCCTTGGTTCAGGATAGAGGTCGTAGCGCATGAAGCTCGACCGTAAATGAGGGTTGGGTGAGACGACCGTTCGGGGGAAAGGTCGTCGTTTCGCCACTGGCGGCACCCCATGATTTCGTCACGGAAACGCCCGGGCTCGCCCCCGGGCGTTTTCGTTTCTGCTAGTTTCTTTAGATGTGCGGCAGGGTTTCGTCCATGACGCGCGCTGCGCAGGCGATGACCACCCTGGCAGCGCCGGCCCGCTTCAACACCGCGATACAGGCGTTGGTCGTCGCACCGCTGGTCAGGACGTCATCCACCAGCACGATGTTCGCCCCTTTCAGCGCCCAGTTGCGGCGTGGGTGCAAGCGGATGGCGCCGGAGAGCGCGCGGGCGCGGGCATCATGGCCCAGGCCGCCCAGGGTCGGCGTAGACTTGTGGCGCAACAGCGCATCGACCGCCAGCCGTGCCCCATTGGCATTTGCAATCTCCCGCGCCAGCAACGCCGACTGATTGAAACCGCGCCGCCACAAGCGCCAGCGATGGAGCGGCACCGGCACGACCAGCCAGCTTGGGTCGGGATCGGCCACACTGGTCAGCCGGGTTCGCATCATCCGGGCGAGCAACGGCGCCAGCGCGATCCGCCTCCCGTGCTTGAACGACAGCACCAGCCGGCGCGCGGCGGCGTTGTACACCGTGGCCGCGGCGATGCCGTCATGCGCCGGCGGCTCGAGCAGGCATGGCGCGCAGACCAGCCCCTCGGGCATCGCCCCGACAAAGGGACGCTGGCACAGGCGGCACGCGGGCGTCGCAGGAATGACCAGTCCACCCCAGCAATTGCCGCATAGCCCGACTTGAACCGCAATGCCGGCGCCACACAAGGCGCAGCGCGGCGGAAACACCAGATCGACGATCGGGGCGAGTGCTCGGGATAATCCCATAAGGGTTTGTAACAGGGCGGAGTTCCGCGGCAAGAGGGCTCCGGCTGCTCGCGGCTTGCACGTCCGCGAGACACGCGGCAGGGAGCGGCATGGCTTCCTCACCGCCGCCGACCATCTTCGCTCCGGCTCGCCGCCTCGCCGTGCGGCGGCGGATGCGGCAGTTGCAAGCGAGGTCCGATGCGCCCGCCTATCTGCTCGAAGACATGATCGAGGATGTACTGGAAAGGCTCGCCTTCTTGCGCGTTCAGCCGACGCGGGCGTTGGTCATCGGCGACTGGAGCGGCGCGATACCTGTGGCGCTTGGTGCGCGGGGAACCGATGTCAGCGTGGCCGATCCGGCGGAGGGTTTCGATGAGGAGCAGCCCTACCCGGTCGGCGGGTTCGACCTGATCGTCAGCCTGGGAACGCTCGATACCGCCAACGACCTGCCCGGCGCACTGATCCTGCTGCGGCAGGCTCTGGCCGTGGGCGGACTGGCGATCGTCAGCATCATCGGCGCCGGCAGCCTTCCTATCCTGCGCGCGGCGATGCTGGCTGCCGATGGCGACAGGCCGGCGCCGCGCCTGCATCCGATGGTGGACGTACGTGCCGGGGGCCAATTGTTGCAGCGCGCCGGGTTCAGCGACCCGGTGGTCGATGCGCGGGGGCTGGATGTCGGTTTCCGGTCAATGGCGCGGCTGGTGGACGATATTCGGGCGCAGGGGTTAAGCAATGTGTTGCAGCATCGCGGGCCGCCGCTCAGCCGGGTGCAGTGGCTGTTGGCGCAGGCGACATTCGCGGCGGCGGGGAGTGGTAGCCGAACCGTGGAACATTTCGAGATATTGACGCTATCAGGTTGGAAGAAATGAAAATTCGGATAAGCATGCTCGGAGCGAACGCATCATGGGAATTACGGATGGGCGGGCGGGGCTGGGGTCCGACTCAGGACGGACATGATGAGCAAGGTCCAACCTACACCCGCTCCAACGCCTTCTTCTTCTGCCGCCATGCGTGCAGCAACGGTTCGGTATAGCCGTTGGGTTGTTCTACTCCCTTGAACACCAGATCGCACGCCGCCTGAAACGCCAAACTCGTATTCCAATTGACGGCCATCGGCTCATACAGCGCATCACCGGCGTTCTGGGCATCGACCTTGACCGCCATGCGGTGAAGCGAATCGAGCACCTGGTCGCGGGTGCAGATGCCGTGGAGCAGCCAGTTGGCGATGTGCTGGCTGGAAATCCGCAATGTGGCGCGGTCTTCCATCAGGCCGATATCGTTGATGTCCGGCACTTTCGAGCAGCCGACGCCCTGGTCGATCCAGCGCACGACATAGCCCAGTAGCCCCTGCGCGTTATTGTCGAGTTCTTCGCGTACGTCCTCGGCCGAGAAGTTGATGCCATCGGCCAGCGGCACCGCCAGCAGTTCATCGAGACCGGGGATCGGTTGCGCGGCCAGCGCGCGCTGTTCCTCGAACACTGCAACCTGGTGATAATGCATGGCATGGAGCGTGGCGGCAGTGGGCGACGGTACCCAGGCGGTATTGGCGCCGCTGCGCGGATGGGCGATTTTTTCAACCATCATTGCCGCCATCCGATCGGGCGCGGCCCACATACCCTTGCCGATCTGCGCCCGGCCTGACAGCCCAGCGCGCAGCCCGATCAGCACGTTGCGCTGTTCATACGCCTTGATCCAGCCGCTGGCCTTGATTGCGCCTTTACGGATCATCGGCCCGGCGCGCATCGAGGTGTGGATTTCATCGCCGGTGCGATCGAGAAACCCGGTGTTGATGAACACGATCCGCTCTTTTACCGCATGAATGCACGCGGCCAGATTGGCAGACGTGCGCCGCTCCTCGTCCATCACGCCGACCTTGACGGTGTGGCGCGGCAAGCCGAGCAGATCCTCGACCGCATCGAACAGATCGTTGGTAAAGGCGGCTTCATCGGGCCCGTGCATCTTGGGCTTGACGATGTAGATGCTGCGCTGCCCGTCGGGCTGGCGGCTGTTGCGCCGCTGGCTGATGCCGGTCACGTCATGCGCACCAATCGCGCTGGTGACCACCGCGTCCATGATCCCCTCAGGGATTTCCGAAGCATCGGCCAGCAGGATCGCCGGATTGGTCATCAGATGGCCGACATTGCGGACGAACAGCAGGCTGCGACCCGCCAGCGTCAACGCGGCGCCATTGCCGGACAGCCACTCGCGATCGCCGTTCAGCGCGCGGGTTATGGTCTTGCCGCCCTTTTCAAACCTGTCGGTCAAGTCGCCGCGGATCAGCGCCAGCCAATTTCGATAGGCTGCCAGCTTGTCCTCGGCATCGACCGCGGCAATCGAATCTTCCAGATCGACGATCGTGGTCAACGCCGATTCGAGGATGATGTCGGCGATGCCGGCCGCGTCGGCGCCGCCGATGACATGGGCGCGGTCGATGACAACTTCGATGTGCAGACCATTGTTTACAAACAGCAAACCGCCCGCGCGCTTGCCGACGAGCTGGTCTGGTTCTTGCAGTGCGGGCGCATCTTCGCCGTTCCAGTCAGTCCAGCTGCCATGGGCCAGCGGAACCGTGCGATCGAGGAATTCGCGCCCTGCGCGGATCACCGCCGCGCCGCGCGCCGCGTCGTATCCCCCCGGTTTCGCTGCCGGCGCATCGAGCGCGTCGGTGCCGTACCATGCATCGTAAAGGCTGCCCCAGCGCGCATTTGCAGCATTCAGCACGAATCGCGCATTAAGCACCGGAACGACCAGCTGCGGCCCGGCCATGGTCGCGATTTCGGCATCGACATTCGTGGTGGTGACGGCGAAATCGCCCGGTTCGGGAACGAGATAGCCGATGTCGGTGAGAAAGGCGCGATAGGCCGCGGCATCCCAGGGCTTGCCGGCGCGGGCATCATGCCAGGCATCGATCTGCACTTGCAGCGCGTCGCGCCTGGCCAGTAGCGCGCGATTGCGGGGGGCAAATTCGGCCGTCAATTCAGCCAATCGCTGCCAGAAATCGGCAACATCACGACCCAGCGGGGCCAGCACTTCATTCTCGATAAAAGCAGCCAGCGCCGCATCGATCTTAAGACCCGCAATTTCCAACATCTCGACCTCGCATATAATAGGTAAGCCGGCGGACACGCGCGAGCGGCCGCCGGACAACGCAGAACTCCGGGGAGGAGAGCTGCGCTATGGCGCAAGCGACCTGGATTGGCAACGTCGGGCACGTATGGGATATTTCATCCGGAACGTGTGACACTGCACAGCTATCCCGCGCTGCGGCGAGGCGGCACCCGATTCGAGCGTATGGGCGCGGGGGAAGTGGCGCCGGGCCCAACGTCGAAGGTAAAGGTGGGATGGTTCTGTTGCCCGGCCCACAATTTATGGGCGCGGGGGGTGGCGCCGGGCCTAATGTCGGCAGTAAAGGTGGGGTGGTTCTGTTGCCCGGCCCACCCCGGGCCGCTGGAATCCCTTCTGTTGCCCGGTGGGCCCGACCGCGCTCTTGCCTTATAACTTCGGGGCGTTAGCCCCTAGAATTATGCAGCGATTGCGAGTGCTTCGTTGTCGTTGGCACTTGTGAGTTTTGAGCCTTGAGAGGGTTACTCAGCCCTGGCAAAAACAGCGTTTTTCAACACACGTCGATCCTAGTTCGGCCCCGTCATTACCCTGCGACAACGCAGGCCCCGGCCGCCGGATATCCGGACCCGAGTGGTAATGGTGGAGCCGCCGGGTACCGCCCCCGGGTCCGCTGCATCTATTGCACGCTGCAATTTATCACCATATCCGGCCGAAGCCGACGAACCCCATATAGGCCGCTCTACGGAAATGAAAAGGCATAAGCCGCGCTGTTTGCCTGTCCGGGCCGAGTGGGCCGCGATCAGCGTGCCTTCAGCGCGTCACGAATCTCGGCCAGCAGCTCGACTTCGGTCGGCCCGGTGGGAGCCACGGGCGCGCGAGGCACCAGCCTGGCGGCCTGGCGCACGATCAGGAAGATGATAAAGGCCAGGATCAGGAAATTGATCACCGCATTAAGGAAAGAGCCGTAGCCGAGCAGCGCAACGCCGGCTTTCTTCAGCGCTGCGTAGTCGTTCGGCGAGCCGGTGTAACTTGCCGGGATAGCGCCGAGCACCATGAATTTGCTGGAAAAATCGATGCCGCCAGTTGCCAGGCCAATCACCGGCATGATTATGTCGTCAGTCAGCGAAGACACAATCTTGCCGAACGCCGCGCCGATGATCACGCCGACGGCAAGGTCGAGAACGTTGCCGCGCGCGATAAACGCCTTGAAGTCGCTGATCAGAGCCATGTCTCAATCCTCGTTTACAACCCAGTTGCCGGACGGTGGCACACGATTATCAGCGACGCAATTGCTGTTGCTGCGTGCTTGCCGGGCGATTTGCCCAATCGTCAAGGCATCTGGTGCCCGGGCTTGTACCTTGCCGGGCCGTCGCTATCTTGCGCTGCGGAGGCCGGGCTCATTGGCTCGCACAGAGGGAATTTTGCAGATGATGCCGTTTGCTACCAACCAGCCCGTGTTCGCCCGCGCCCGTCGCATTGCTCTGGTGGTTGTTGCGGCGCTCAGCCTGTCGGGTTGCGGCGTCAATTCCGTGCCGACGGCGCAGGAGAATGCCAAGGCGCGCTGGGCCGACGTACAGGCTGCCTTTCAGGAACGCGCCAATTTGATTCCGAATCTTGCCGCTGTGGCCAAGGGCGCGGCAACGCAGGAAAAGGGCATTCTGGTTGGAGTGACCGAGGCTCGCGCCAAGGCCACCAGCATCCAGTTGAACGCCGGCGACTTGACCGACCCGGCCAAGATGAAAGCGTTCCAGGACGCGCAGAACCAATTGTCACAGTCGATCGGCGGGTTCGGCCGTTTGCTGGCGGATTCCGAAGCCTATCCGGAGGTCAAGAGCATCGGTAATTACCAGATGCTGCAAAGCCAGCTGGAGGGTCAGGAAAATCGCGTCCGCATCGCCATTCGCGATTACAACGAAGCGGTGCAGGAATATAACACGACGATCCGCACCTTTCCGGCGATGGTCGCGGCCAAGATCATATACAGTTCGCAGCCGATGGTGCCTTATCAGGCCGTGACGCCGGGCGCCGAAGCTGCGCCCAGCCTCGAAGGCAAGCTTTAAGCCTGCCCCCTGCCCGTGTGTCCTGAGCTTGTCGAAGGGCTGCTTTTCTTTCTGCCTCCGCCAAAGGTGAATACAGTGCGACAAGCTCGGCGTGGACGAATTGGAAGCCAGTGGCGGTTCCGCTTTGCCGCGCTGCTGCTGGCAATGCTCGGGGCGGCGGCGGCTTCGGCCCAGACTTTCCCGCCGCTGACCGGCCGCGTCGTCGATGCAGCGCATGTCCTCCCCGCAGATGTGGCCGCGCGGCTCGACCAGCAACTGGCCGCGTTGGAGACCCAGTCGCAGCGGCAGTTGGTGGTAGCTACCATCCCCGACCTGCAGGGCTATGATATCGAGGATTATGGCTACCGGCTCGGGCGCGCCTGGGGGCTTGGCGACAAGAAGCGCAATGACGGCATCGTGCTGATCGTCGCGCCCAAGGAACGCAAGGTGCGGATCGAAGTCGGCTACGGGCTCGAGGCGACCGTCACCGATGGTTTGTCCGAGGTGATCATCCAGAACGTGATGCTGCCCCGGTTCAAGGCAGGCGATATGCCCGGTGGGATCGAGGCCGGCACGGCCGCGCTGATCCAGCAATTGACGCTGCCTGCCGACCAGGCGCAGCAGATCGCCGCGAATACGCGGCCCGCCCCTGACCGCTCATCCGGTCAAGGCGGTCCGGCGTTGCTGTGGCTGGGGTTCTTTGCGCTGTTTTTCATCTGGCGGCTGTTTCGGCGCATGCGTGGCGGGCAAAGCTATCGCGGGGGCGGGGGGCTGGGATCGGTGCTGCTG
>CAXTOI010000045.1:0-13218 GCA_964245645.1 uncultured Novosphingobium sp.
CCTTTCGCATCATGCGCCCGCGGGTCTGGCGAATAGCAGGGCCGCCGTTTATAGCGCCACGAATCCGCCCAGCGGCGGCTCGGCATGAACCGACGGGAGCCAAGTTGAAGCGCGGATCGATGACGGCAGGATGGGTGGCGACGCTGGCCGGTGTGGCATTGGCTGCGGCGGCGATCGCGGCGCGGCCGCCCGCAAATCTGGCGCCGCCATCGCAGGCAATCGTATCGGCCCCCATCCCCCTGCCGGCCGACCGGCTGCGCGTAGCAGACGACGCCACCGACCCGATGCAGCCGCCACGCGAGGCGGAAGCTGCGCCGGTAGCTTTGCTGATCGACCTGAGCTCGGGCAAGACTCTGTTCGCGCGCAATCCGGATCAGCCGTTCCTGCCGGCATCGGTGACCAAGGTGATGACCGCCTACACCGCGTTCGACCTGCTGGCGCAGGGCAAGCTGAGGCCGGGCCAGATGATGACCGTCAGCGATCCTGCCTGGAACGAATGGCACGCCAAGGGTTCGCGCATGTTCCTGGGCCGCCGCGCGCAGGTCAGCGTCGATGATCTGTTGATGGGCATCACCACGGTTTCGGCCAACGATGGCTGCATCGTGCTGGCCGAAGGCGCAGCGGGCAGCGTCGCCGGCTGGGTGGCGCTGATGAATCGCGAGGCGCGCAAGCTGGGCATGACCGGCAGCCATTTCGGCACGCCCAACGGCTGGATGGACAAAGGCAACACCTATTACACCGCGCATGATCTGGCACGGCTGGCCGATGCCATGCTGACCCGGTTTCCCGCCTATTACCACCGCTATATCGGCCATAAGTCGCTACGCTGGAACAATATCACGCAATTCAATCACGACCCCACGCTGGGCATCGTGCCCGGCGCGGACGGGATCAAGACCGGCTGGACCAACGAGGCGCATTACACCTTCCTGGGCTCGGCAGAACGCGGCGAGCGGCGGCTGGTGATGATATTGGCCGGCGTGCCGACCGCGCCCGAGCGCGCCCGCGCCGCGCGCGCCTTGATGGAATGGGGGTTCAGCGCATTCGATTCCTGGCCGTTGTTCCACGCGGGCGAGCCGGTCGGCAGCGCGGAAGTCCAGCAGGGCAGGGCGGCGTCGGTCGGGCTGGTCGCACCGCGCGCCTACTTCGCCACCTTGCCTAAAGGCCAGACCGCTCCCGTCAGCCTGCGCGTCAAATACGATGGGCCTCTGGTGGCGCCGATCACCAGGGGCACACCTGTGGCCGAGCTGGAGATCCGCATCGGCAGCGAACCACCGAGCCAGGTGCCGCTGTTGGCCGCCGATGACGTGCCGAAGGGCAACATCGTCGACCGGTTGCGCGCCGGGCTGGCGGGGTTGTGGCAGTGACCGGCAAATTCATCACGCTGGAAGGCGGCGAAGGGGCGGGCAAATCGACTCAGGCGCGCTTGTTGGCCGAAGCTCTGCGCCATTCGGGCCTGCCGGTGGCGCTGACTCGCGAGCCCGGGGGCACCGCCGGGGCAGAAGCGATCCGCCGCCTGTTGCTGACGCCGGATGGCGATGGCTGGCCGATGCGCGCCGAGGCGCTGTTGTTCGCTGCGGCGCGGGCCGATCATGTCGCGCGGCTGATCCGGCCGGCGCTGGCGCTGGGCAAATGGGTCATCTGCGATCGTTTTCTCGATTCCAGTCGGGCGTATCAGGGCGGGGGCGGGGGGCTGCCCGACGATGACATCCGTACGCTGCATGAGATCGGCAGCGACGGGCTGCTGCCCCATTTGACCCTGCTGATCGAAGTTGCGCCCGATGAAGCCGCAGCGCGACTGGCGCGGCGCGACGGCAATTTCGCGGATCGGATCGGCGGACGCGGCGGTGAATATCACCAGCGGGTCACAGCGGCCTTCGCTCGGCTTGCCGAAGCGGAACCTGCGCGCTTCGCCCGGATCGACGGCAACCGCACCGCCGAAGCGACCCATTCGTGCATCATGGCGGCCATTGCACCGCTGCTGGCGCAATCGTTGCCTGAGCAGTCGTGACCGATAGGCTGTCAGGGCATGTATCGGCCTGGCAGGCCTGGCGCGCGGCGCTGGCTTCGCCGCGCCTGCATCACGCCTGGATGCTGACCGGGCCGCAAGGCATCGGCAAAGGGCTGTTTGCCCGCGCCGCTGCCGGCGAACTGGTGGCGCAGCATGGCATCGCCCAGCCGGGGTGGGACCGTCACGCCGATATCCACCTGCTCGACCATCTGCCGGCGAGCGACACCGAGGACGCCAAGCGCGCTGAGGGCAAGGAGTTCCAGACGCGGCGGAACATCACCATCGACCAGGTTCGCCGGATGCAGCAGCGGCTGACGACGCGGCCGACCCTGGGCGCCCGCCGCGCAATCATCATCGATCCCGCCGACGATCTGGAAAAAGGCGCGGCGAATGCATTGCTGAAAAGCCTGGAGGAGCCGCCGATCGGCACGTTCTTCCTGCTGGTGACGCATCGCCCAGGGCGCCTGCCGCCGACGATCCGCTCGCGCTGCCGGGTGTTGCGCTTCGCCGCGCTCGCCGACGCGGAGATCGAGGCCATTCTGGCGCGCGAGGCTCCCGAGGCGGACCACGCCACCGGCATGGCGGCGGTTGCAGCGGCGCAGGGATCGCCGGGCGCGGCGCTCGGCTTCGTCAGCGAAGCGCTGGGGCCGGCGTTCGCCATCATGCAGGCGATCCTGCAGGGCGGCGATAGCGATCTGGCGTTGCGCGGGCAATTGGCCGAAGCGCTCGGCCCGCGCCCGGGGCGCTTGCGGCTGGCGGCGGTGCTCGATCTGGCGCGGGCGGTGATCGCGCGCGCTTTGCCGCATTCCGGCGCGCCCCAGCAACGCCGCATGATCGAGGCGCACGCTGCACTGGTCCGGCTGACGGGTCAAGCGCCGACCTACAACTTCGACCCGGGGCTGCTGGCGATAGAAATTGGCGGGTTGCTGGCCTCGGCTGCGGCTTCTAGAGAAGCTGCCTAGTTCCTGTCGAGAAAGCCGCGCGCTGCATGGCCGAGCCTTATTACATCACTACGGCCATCGCTTACCCCAACGGCAAGCCGCATATCGGCCACGCTTATGAAGCAATCGCAGCCGATGTCATCGCCCGCTTCCAGCGCCAGCAGGGCCGCGACGTGCGTTTCCAAACCGGGACTGACGAGCACGGCCTGAAAATGGCGCAAAAGGCGCGTGAACTGGGTGTATCGCCCAAGGCGCTGAGCGATGAAATGAGCCAGCATTTCATCGATATGTGCAAGGTCCTGCAGATCGATTACGATGTCTTCCAACGGACCACCGCACCATGCCACCATGCTGCCAGCCAGGAATTGTGGCGCCGGATGGAGGCTAACGGCGACCTGTATCTCGATCGCTACGAAGGCTGGTACTCGATCCGCGACGAAGCCTATTACGATGCCGCCGAACTGGCTGATGGGGAAGGGGGCAGCAAGCTTTCGCCCCAGGGCACCCCGGTCGAATGGACGGTCGAGGAAAGCTGGTTTTTCCGCTTGTCGCACTACCAGGACAAGTTGCTGGCGCTGTTCGCCGAACAGCCGGGATTTCTCCAGCCCGACAGCCGCCGCAACGAGGTGATCCGCTTCGTCGAAGGCGGCCTGCGCGATTTGTCGGTTTCGCGCACCAGCTTCGACTGGGGAGTCAACGTGCCCGGCAGCGGTGCCGATGCCGATGATCGGCATGTCATGTATGTCTGGGTAGATGCGCTCACCAACTATCTGACCGGGCTAGGTTTTCCGGAAGACACCGCCGAACTGGCGAAATGGTGGCCGGCCGATCTGCACTTGATCGGCAAGGACATCGTGCGATTCCACGCGGTATATTGGCCGGCATTCCTGATGAGCGCGGGGCTGGCGGTGCCGAAATGCGTCTTCGGCCACGGCTTCCTGTTGCATCGGGGCGAGAAAATGTCCAAATCGCTGGGCAATGTCGTCGATCCGATCGAACTCGTCGCTCGGTTCGGCGTGGACAGCTTGCGCTACTTCCTGATGCGCGATGTCAGTTTCGGGCAGGACGGCACCTTTTCCGCCGAGGCGATCGTCACCCGCTGCAATGCGGAACTGGCAAATAGCTTCGGCAATCTGGCGCAGCGGGTGTTGTCGCAGATTTACAAGAATCTCGATGGCAGACTTCCAGTGGAAGCTGATTTAAGCGAAGTGGATCGCATGCTTGTCCAGCAAGTGCGTGGAGTGCGCTTGGACTTGATGGCGGCGGCATTCAACAATCTTCAATTCTCAGCCGGAATCGAAGAGTGGATGGTTGCCATTTTTTACTGCAACCAGTTTGTGGACAACGCCGCACCCTGGACGCTCAAGAAGCAGGGCGAACTGACGCGGATGGAAACGGTGCTGGCAGTGCTGTTCAAATGCATCCGCGATCTGGCAATCGCCATCCGGCCGGTCATGCCCGGCTCGGCCGACCGCCTGCTCGACCAGTTGGGCATCCCCGCCGACGAACGCGATGCGGCGGCATTGGCGGATACGGGCTGGTATGCGCGTCTGGCGACCACCGGCTTCCGGCTGAGCCAGCCCATGGGTGTGTTCCCGCGCCTGGAACTGCCCGCGCTGATCGAACATTGATCCCGCACCATGCTGATCGATTCCCACTGCCATTTGAATTATAAAGGTCTATTCGAGGATCAGGACGGGGTCCTGGCGCGGGCGCGCGCCGCAGGCATCGCCGGGTTCCTCAATATCTCGACCCGGCAAAGCGAATGGCATGATATCATCGCCACGGCGGTACGCGAACCCGATGTCTGGGCCAGCGTCGGCATCCATCCGCACGAGGCGGATGCGCATGGCGATCTCGGCGCGCAGATATTGCTCGCCGCCGCTGAACATCCGCGGGTAATCGCGATCGGCGAGACCGGGCTCGACTATTACTACGACCATTCCGACCGCGCGACGCAGCAGGCCTTGTTTCGCACTCACATCGCGGTGGCACGCGAAACCGGGCTTCCGCTGATCGTCCATACCCGCGATGCCGAAGCCGACACCGCCGCGATCATCGCCGATGAAATGGGGCAGGGGGTCTTCCCGGCGCTGATCCACTGCTTCACGGCATCGGCCGATTTCGCTAGGCAGATGCTCGAATTGGGGCTGACCATTTCGCTATCCGGCATCGTGACTTTCAAGAACGCAAAGGACTTGCAGGCCGTCGCACAAGCCTTGCCGGAGGATCGGCTGCTGGTCGAAACCGACGCGCCGTTCCTCGCGCCGATCCCGCATCGCGGCCAGGTCTGCGAGCCGGCATTCGTCGCCGACACGGCACTTTTCGTCGCCAGCTTGCGCAACGTGCCGCCGGAAGCGCTGGCCGAAACCACAACGCTCAATTTTCACCGCCTGTTCACCAAGGCGGCGCGCCCGACATGAAACTGATCATGCTCGGCAGCGGCACGTCGACCGGGGTGCCGCGCATCGGCGGGGTCGATGGCGCGGACTGGGGGGAGTGCGATCCCACCGAGCCGCGCAACCGCCGAACCCGCACCTCAATCATTGTAGAAAACGAAGCCGGGCAAAGGCTTCTGGTCGATACTTCAACCGATCTTCGCGCGCAGTTACTCGCGACGGACATTCACCGGGTCGATGCGGTGTTCTGGACGCATGATCATGCCGACCACTGCCACGGCATCGACGATCTTCGCCCGATGCGCTACGGTCGCGGCGGTGCGCTGCCGGGCTATGCCGCCGATGAAACGCTACGCCGCCTGCGCCAGCGCTTCGGCTATGTCTTTGCCGGGCAGCATGGCTACCACACGATCGTGGCGCTGGAATCGCTGGAGCGTCTGCGGATGTGCCAGGGGTTCGGCGTCGGCTCGTGCCAGATGCCGCACGGACCAGCGCAGAGCACCGGCTTCCGCTTCGATTGTGACGCCAAAACAGTTTCTTACGCGGTAGACTTCGACGCGATCACCGCGGAGATGGTCGAGCTTTTTGCCGGGTCCGACATTCTGGTGGTCGACTGTTTGCGGCATGAACGACATCCGACGCACGCCAATCTTGCGATGGCGCTGGAACTCGCCGCCGCAGTCGACGCCACGCGCGTGGTGCTGACGCATCTCGACAAGAGCATGGACTACGCCAGCCTTTCGGCCGAGCTGCCCGGTCATGTCATGGTCGGCTTCGATGGACTGGAACTGCACGCTTGAGCCAGGGTGACTCGCTGGTGCTCGCGCTGGGCGCGACCATGGCGCTGATGCTGGCGAGCCGACGAATGAGCACGTCGCCGTTATCGATGAAGACCAAGCTATCGATGGCGGTGGCGTGGGTGGTGCTGATCGTGCTCGGCGCGGCCATTGCGTCTTGGTGGCAATCCTGAGGCTCCCGCAACAATTATATTTAACATAATATATATTATCAATCTTATATCACCCGCTTAAGGTCGTCGCTCGCATGCGCCTTATTCCATTGCACCATGATCACCGGGCTTCTAGGCGCTGCCGAATGCCGTCTGCAGAATCAACGGACGATTGTTCCGGCGTCGCAAGGACCGAGTGTATGAGGGATCCGGCTCAACGCGCAGACGGTTCGCCGCAGACGCATGATTTCGATGCGGAGTCCGCTCCTCATATCGGCGGCACGCTGCCGGCGCTGATGCTGGGTGCCACCGGCGTGGTGTTCGGCGATATCGGCACCAGTCCGCTTTACGCGCTGCAGGCGATCATGACCGGCGAGCATCCGCTTTCGATCAATATCCTGAATATCTACGGCGTCATCAGCCTGATCTTCTGGACGATGATCGTGGTGGTGACGATCAAATATGTGTTCGTCGTCATGCGCTCGGACAATCACGGCGAAGGCGGCAGTCTTGCCTTGCTGGCGCTGATCAACCGCAAGCTGGGTTTTTCCAGGCGAATGCGCTGGCTGACGGTGTGCGGCTTGCTGGCCACCGCCTTGTTCTACGCCGATTCGATGCTGACCCCGGCGATCTCGGTGATCTCGGCAGTGGAAGGCCTGGATGTCGTCAACCACGGTTTCCACCCCTACATCGTGCCCATCGCGCTGGCGATCCTGATTGGCCTGTTCGTGATCCAGGCGCATGGCACTGACCGCGTGGGCAAGGTGTTCGGCCCGATCATGCTGCTGTATTTCCTGGTTATTGCGATTCTGGGCGTGACCAACATCGCAGCGCATCGCAGCGTTTTGTGGGAACCGCTGAACCCATGGTACATCTTCCTGTTCTTCCGGGCCCATCCGCTGGTGTCGTTCCTGTCGCTGAGCGCGGTCGTCTATGCCATCACCGGGGTGGAAGCGCTGTACGCCGACATGGGCCATTTCGGGCGCAAGCCGATCGCCTTTGCCTGGATGCTGGTCGCCCTGCCCTGCTTGATCCTTAACTACATGGGCCAGGCCGCACTGTTGATCACGCAGCCGGCCGCCGCCACCAATCCGTTCTTCCTGATGGCGCCGCCGCAATTCCTCATACCGCTGGTGATCCTGGCGACGATGGCGACGGTGATCGCCAGCCAGGCGGTGATTTCCGGTGCCTTCTCGGTCACGCAGCAGGCGATGCAACTGGGCTATATTCCGCGCTTCAAGATCAAGCACACCAGTTCCGAGGCTGCGGGCCAGATCTATGTGCCCGGGGTCAACTGGTTCCTCGCGGCGATGGTGGCGATGCTGGTCATCGTCTTCCGCAGTTCGGCCTCAATGTTGCCGGCTTACGGCCTGGCGGTGGTCGGCACGATGCTCATCACCACGCTGATGCAATATGAATTGATCTTCCGCACCTGGAAAACGCCTCTGTGGGTTTCGGGCATCGGTCTGGTGTTTTTCCTCATCATCGATTCGGCTTATCTGGCGGCGGGCACGGCCAAATTCTTCGAAGGCGCCTGGTTGCCGGTGGTGGTCGGCCTGCTCATCTTCACCTTGCTGACGACCTGGGCCGAAGGGCGCCGCCTGCTCAAGCTCAAGCTGGAAAGCTCGGCGCTGCCGGTTGAAATCTTCATCAAATCGGGGGCCGGGGCGGCGATGCGCGCCCCCGGCACGGCGGTGTTCCTGACCGCTGCGGCCGAAGGCGTGCCCTCCGCCCTGCTTCACAACATCAAGCACAACCATGTGCTGCACGAACATACCGTGCTGCTTAACGTCAAGATCGTCGGCGTGCCTTACGTTGCCGATGCCGATCGCTACACGATCCTTGATCTCGGCCAGGGTTTTACCCGGCTGCGGCTGCGCTATGGCTTCATGCAGCAGACCAATATTCCCGACACGCTTAAACAGGTGCACGGCTGCGGCTCCGATTTCAACCCGATGCGCACCAGCTTCTTTCTTTCCCGCGAAACGCTGCTGCCATCGCGCCACCCCGGCATGGCGATCTGGCGTGAGCATCTGTTCGCCTGGATGATGCGGATGTCGGATTCGGCGATGTCGTTCTTCGAGCTGCCGACCAATCGCGTGGTTGAGATGGGCAGCCAGGTCGAGATTTGATTGCGGCCAGATCGACGTGAAACACTAGCCCCCGCCCCCGCTCGATCTGCCATTTCCGGTGAGAAGGCGCGCGGCGCTGGACGTGTAGGCCCGCAGCGCATAGAGCGCCCCCGATATGCGCGTACCCTTCGTCAAGATGCACGGCCTGGGCAATGATTTTGTCGTGCTGGATGGGCGCAGCGATAGCTTGCCGCAGGTCGATGGCGCGCTGGCGCGGGCGCTGGCCGATCGCCAGACGGGCATCGGTTGCGATCAGCTGATCCTGGTCGAGCATTCCACCCGTGCAGATCTGCGCATGCGCATCTTCAATCCCGACGGGTCCGAGGTCGAGGCCTGCGGCAACGCCACCCGTGCCATCGGCCTGTTGAACGACCGCCCAACGCTGATCGAAACAAAGGGCGGTATCCTTGCGACAGCCCCCTCGCCCGATGGCATCGTCGTGGAAATGGGCATGCCGCGTTTCGCCTGGGACGCTATTCCGCTGGCCTTTGCCATGGACACGCTGGCAATGCCGGTGGCGTGGGGTGAACTGACCGATCCGGCGGCGGCGAATGTCGGCAACCCGCATGTCGTGTTCTTCGTGCCCGATTGCGATGCTGTGCCGTTGGCCGATCTGGGCCCGATCATCGAGCATGATGCCTTGTTTCCCGACCGCATCAACGTCAATGTCGCGACGGTCACTTCGCGCGACGCGGTGCGCCTGCGCGTGTGGGAACGCGGTGCGGGGCTGACGCGCGCTTGCGGCACCGGAGCTTGCGCGACAGCGGTCACGGCGATGCAGCGCGGCCTGATCGATCGACGGGTCGTCGTCACGCTGCCGGGGGGCAGGCTGACCATCGAGTGGCGCCAGGACGGTCAGATCGTCATGACCGGTCCGGCAACGGAAAGCTTTCGCGGCAGCTTCGACCCGGCGAACTTCGGCGCGACGCCTGAATGAATGTAGAGGTAATCTCGCTCGGCTGCCGCCTCAATCTCGCGGAAAGCGAAAGCCTGCGCGGCTTGCTCACGGGCAGCGACGATCTGGTCGTCGTCAACAGCTGCGCGGTGACCAGTGAAGCATTGCGCCAGACCCGCCAGGCGATCCGCCGCGCCCGCCGCGCCCGGCCGAATGCCCGGCTGCTGGTTACCGGCTGCGCTGCCGACATCGATCGCGACGCCATTGCCGCCATGGCCGAAGTCGATGGCCTGGTCGCCAACGCCGCCAAGCTCGATCCGCGCGCGTGGAATGTTGCGCCCGCTGTACGCCAACCCACCGCAAGCCGGCACACCCGCGCGTTCATTGCCGCGCAGACCGGCTGCGATCATGCCTGCAGCTTCTGTGTCATTCCGCAGGGGCGCGGGCCGAGCCGATCGCGCCCGATCGCCGCGGTGATCGCCGACATCTCCCGCCAGCTCGACGGCGGCACGCGCGAGGTCATCCTGACGGGGGTCGACCTTACCGCCTGGGGCCTGGACCTGCCCGGCGAACCCCGGCTCGGCGCGCTGGTCGTAGCGATCCTGCGTCAATGCCCTGCCCTGCCCCGGCTGCGCTTGTCCTCGCTTGACGGGATCGAGATCGATGAGCAATTGTTCGAACTGTTGGCCAGCGAGCAACGCGTCATGCCGCACCTGCATCTGTCGCTGCAGCATGGCGACGACATCATCCTGAAACGCATGAAGCGCCGCCACCTGCGCCGCGATGCGCTCGAACTGGTCTCCGCCTTGCGCGCGCGACGCGGCGATCTGGCGATAGGCGCCGATCTGATCGCCGGTTTTCCGACCGAGAACGACGCTGCGCATCGTGCCAATTTGTCGATCATTGCCGAGTTGGGCATCGTCCATGGCCATGTATTTCCCTATTCGGCCCGCGCCCAGACCCCGGCTGCGCGTATGCCGCAAACCCCCCTGCCCGCTATCCGCGCCCGCGCGGCCGAACTGCGCGCCGCCGTCGCCGCAGAGCATGCGCGTTGGCAGCAGAGCTTGATCGGCACGCCGCTGATGGTGCTGGCCGAGCGCGATGGCACCGGGCATGCAGAAAATTTCGCCCGCGCGGCGCTGCCGGACGGGGCAGTGGCTGGCACACTTTTGACGATGACGCCCACTGCCGTTCACGCTGGGTTGTTGGTGCAACATGCATAACGACCGCGCAAAAACGATCCTCCCCCTCTGGGGGCGGTGGCTCGCAAAGCGAGACAGAGGGGGGCTTTGGCGATGGTTGGCGAACTCGCCCCCTCCGTCAGCCCTACGGGGTGCCGCCGCCCCCCGGGGGGGCGGCTGGTTTGTTACGGGTCCACTTCAATGAGCGGCGAAGGCTGGAGCGCACGCGTATTCGGCGGATTCGCCAAAACCTCCGAGCGGCTTTCGGGGCATCTGGCTGAAAACCTCGCCGGTATCGTCGGCAAGACCCGGCTCGATCCAGCGCAGCTCGATGAACTCGAAGACGCGCTGATCCTGTCCGACCTCGGCCCGCGTGCCGCGGCGCGGATTCGCGCCAAACTGGCCGAGACCCGCTTCGAGCGTGGCGCCGATGAAGCTGCGATCCGCGAAGCCGTCGCCGGCGAAATCGCCGCGATCCTGCGCCCGGTGGCCAAGCCGCTCGACGTCACCGCCTTCCCCCGCCCGCATGTCGTGCTGGTGATCGGCGTCAACGGCTCGGGCAAGACCACGACCATCGCCAAGCTGGCGCATCTGTTCCAGGAGCAGGATTATACTGTCATGCTGGCGGCAGGCGACACCTTCCGCGCCGCCGCGATCGGCCAGCTGGCGGTCTGGGCCGACCGCATCGGCGTGCCGATAATACGCGGGCCGGAGGGCGGTGATCCCGCTAGCGTGGTGTTCGATGCAGTGAAAGCCGCGACCCAAGCGGGCACCGATGCGCTCATCGTGGATACAGCCGGGCGGCTGCATAACAAACGCGAACTGATGGACGAGCTGGCGAAGATCCGCCGCGTGCTCGGCCGGCTCAACCCTGCCGCGCCGCATGATGTGGTGCTGGTGCTGGATGCCACAAATGGACAGAATGCCTTGGCGCAAATCGAGATTTTCCGTGAAGTGGCCGGCGTGACCGGGCTGGTGATGACCAAGCTGGACGGCACCGCGCGCGGCGGCGTGCTGGTCGCCGCAGCCGAGCAATATGGGCTGCCGATCCATGCGATCGGCGTCGGCGAAAAGATCGACGATCTGCGCCCGTTCGATCCCGATCTGGTCGCACGAGTGATTGCCGGAGTATCGCGATGAGCACGGCGCAAAAACCCCGTCCGTCGACATGGCTGAATCTGGTCGTCGATTATGGCCCGGTGATCGCCTTCTTCGTGGTTTATCGCTGGGCATCGCCCGCGCATCACGATCAGACGATCGCCGAAGTCGCCGCCGTGATCAAGGGCACGATCGCCTTCATGGTGGGCGCAGTCGTGGCGGTGGCGATCAGCCTGTTCAAGTTTCGCCGGGTCTCGCCGATGCTGTGGCTATCGACCGCGCTGATCCTGTTCTTCGGCGGGCTGACGGTGTTTCTGCATGATGGCGTGTGGATTCAGCTCAAGCCCACGGTGATTTACCTGATCTTCGGAGTGGCGCTGCTGGGTGGCTGGCTGCGGGGCAAAGCCTTGCTCAAAGTCCTGCTGGAAGCCGCGTTCGACGGGCTCGACGATACCGGCTGGATGATCCTGTCGCGCAACTGGGGTTGGTATTTTCTGTGCCTGGCGGTGCTCAACGAAGTCCTGCGGCACTTCTTCAATTTCGAGAACCACAATTTCGGCATGTGGCTGCAGGCCAAGCTGTACCTGTTCCTGCCGGCGTCGTTCCTGTTTACTTTCGCCCATATTCCAATGCTGTTGCGGCACGGGTTGGGCGCTGAGGATGAAGTGAAGGCGATCATCGCCGATGAGCCGCCGACCGCCTGATCGCGCATGCGCAGAAACGCAGTGACAAACTCCGTTAATACGGCAATAGAACGCTACCGCTAAACGTAGCGAAAAGCATGGGATGTTGCCGGTTGTCTACCGCCGCGCCGTCCAAAGCTGGAGGGAGATCTCATGGCGAAGTTTTTTGGAAACCTGCATCTTGTATTGGTGGTTGGCCTGGTGCTCGCCATTGCCGTCATGCTCGGATTCGCCCGCGACCCGTCTGCGGGTGCCCCGGTCAGCGCCGGTGGCATCTTGATCTGGCTGCATGTGTTCTTCGGCATTCTGTGGATCGGGCTGCTGTATTACCTGAATTTCGTCCAGGTCCCGACCATGCCCAAAGTCCCGGCCGAATTGAAGGCTGGCGTGACCGGCTACATCGCCCCGCGCGTGTTCTTTTTCTTTCGCTGGGCGGCGCTGCTCACTTTGCTGACCGGGCTCAGCATCGCGATCATCGGCGGCTGGGCGCATCAGGCGTTTACCTTCACCGGCGGCGGCAAGCTGAACATCATCGGGCTGGGCATGTGGCTGGCGCTGGTCATGGCGTTCAACGTGTGGTTCATCATCTGGCCGGCGCAAAAGAAAATCCTGGGGCTGATCGAGGCGACCGCCGAGGAAAAAGCCAAGGCCGCACCCCGCGCCTTGTTCGCCAGCCGCACCAACCTGCTGCTGTCGCTGCCAATGCTCTATTGCATGGTCAGCGCGAATATTCCGGTGGGGTGATCTGCAATCCTCCCCCTTTGGGGGAGGTGGCAGCCCGTAGGGCTGACGGAGGGGGCCTCTCGCCGGGCGATCCCCTCCGTCTCGCTGCGCGAGCCACCTTCCCAGAGGGTAAGGATTTAAGCACGGTCAAGCGCCGCCCCAGTGGGCGCCGCGGGCAACCAATTAAACCTGGTCAGCGCCGGGGG
>CAXTOI010000046.1:0-981 GCA_964245645.1 uncultured Novosphingobium sp.
CATTTCTTAGCCAAACGGAAGCGGGCGATTCCGTTTTCATGCGCGATGCTCTAGTGCTGGGTTACGCGGGCAACGGCGAATCGGTGATGCTGGGGGTAGCGCGCGGGTAGTGGGAACGATCGGGCTTCACCGCGCGCGTCGCGGCTTTGTCGGGCATCGCGGCCGAGAGCCTGGACGGCGGGTCGGGATTACGTCACGCACGATCGCCAGTCTCGAGTATCAGTGGCGGCAGGGGCACGAACTGCTCACCAACCGCGACGTGCTGGCGGTCGACGAGGCGGGCATGATCGACACACGCCAGCTGGAGCGGGTGCTGTCGGCGGCAGATGCGGCCGGCGCCAAGGTGGTGCTGGTAGAAGACCCTGAGCAGCTGCAGGCGATCGAGGCAGGCGCTGCCTTCCGGGCGCTGGCCGAGCGTCATGGCGCGGCCGAGATTATCCAGATCCGCCGCCAGCGGGCGGACTGCCAAAGTGCCTATGTCGGTCTGTCGCGGCGCGGCGACGCCCTGCAGCTTCATTATGGCCATGATGACTTTGCCGACAACGCTAAGTTGGCGCGCACGCTGTCGCGCGAGCGGGCCAAGGACGTAATCGGCGACTGTGCTCGCCCGGAGCAGGACCGGGACAAAGGGCAGGACCGGCACGGGAGTTTGCCGATCGACTTGAGATCTGCTTTCCGGAACCTGCGCGCGAGTTGATCGCCAGGGTTCAGGAGAACGCAGGGGATGTGATCGCCGGCTTCAGGTCGAACCCGGCCTTGTCCGACCGCATTATGCCCCGACGCGCCGTGGGAGCCAAGCCATGAGTGGGCAGCCGAGCGCGAGCAGGGTATTGGTGCGGAGCAAGCCCCGGCTGACCGGGCCAGCCAACGAGCCGGCAGGGCGGGGGAGCAGGCCGAGGCGGCGCGCCAAGGGCCCACGGGCGACCGGCAGCAGGTCGGCGATGCGGTCGAAGCCGAACCGGCGCGCGGCGCTCAGTGCTG
>CAXTOI010000046.1:991-13082 GCA_964245645.1 uncultured Novosphingobium sp.
CTCGCCAACCCGCGGCCTGCCGTAAACCCCGGGGCGCTGGCGAAGGTCGCCGCGATGGCCGCCGAGGGGGGCGACCCGGACGAGAAGATCGTCGGGGCGCAGCGTCGGGATGGGGCGGTCTGCCAGCCTGAAGACATCCGGCGGGCCGAACTGATCGAAGACGACGGCCTAGATGTGGTACGGGGCGGCAGCTTCTCCAGCGCCTCCCGGCGACGGTCGATGACGCCATCCTCGATCGTCCGGCAGATCGACGCGCTGGAGCATGGCCTTGGCGTAACGCTTTTTCACGCGCTCGACACGCGCGCTGGCACTGACCGATGCCGGGCAGCGCCTGTTCGAGCGCGCGCAGCGACTGCTCGACGACCTTGCCGATACCCAGGCCGAAATTGCGGCGTTCGACGGCAGCGTGACGGGGGTGCTGCGGATCGCGTGCTTCCCGACTTTCGGGAAGCGCTACGTTCTGCCGGTGCTGAGCGCGCTATCGGAAGAGTATCCCAAGCACCGGGCAGAGATCGACTTGACCGAGCGCCTCGCCGATCCGGTGCTAGATCGCCTCGACGCGGTGATCCGCATTGGCGATCTGGCCGACAGCAGCCTGGTCGGCACGAAGATCGCAGCACAATCCCGCCTGCTCGTTGCGAGTCCGACCTATCTCCCTCGTGCCGGCCCGATCACCACCACCGACGAGCTTCGAACATCGCGGCTCATCGACAAGCTGCACGGCGTCGACATCCTCGGATGGAGTGATCTGCTCGGATGCCGGCCAGTGACGTGTCGGCGAACACCGTCGTCTTCAGGAGCGACCACTTCGAAGCTCAGCGGCTCGCCGCAATGGCCGGGATGGGTATCGCGCTCTTGCCGAGCTGGGTGGTCGGTTCGGATGTCCGGTCGGGCGCGCTCTTGCGAATCGGCCTCGAGCGCGAGCGGTGGAACGAGAAGATGGACGGTATCTGGCTGCTGCGCTCGCTGACCGAGCGCAAGCCCGGCTGGCTGCGCGCCTTCATGGCCTTATTGCGGAAGCAGATCGGCTCGCCGCCGATCTGGGAACCCTGACTGTCCGCGGCGAGCGTCAGCCTGCCGGCAGCATGGCGGCGAACGCTGACCTCACCTTCGGGACATCCTCGAAATCGGTGTCGAACGAGAAGGTGGTCGCTTGCCGCGCCCAAGGCAGCGCGCTCCGGGCGTAGATCTCGGCCGCGGGCCGGAAATTGTGATGGTCGTCGAGAGTCGAGGGTCGCGCCACGAGCCCGCCTTTAAGAAGTTCGGGCTTGGTGTGCGTCCATCCAGAGCAGACCGGGCAGGAATATTGATGGCTCGGAAGCCCGCTCGACCCGGTCTTCGTCCAGCGTTTGGGCTCGCCGGCGGTGATCACGAAATCGGCTTCTGCGACGGCAATCCCCATCGAGAAGGCGCTCGAGGAAAGCTGCTGGCAGTCGGTGCAATGACAGATGAAGCCGAACCAGGGCCGACCGACGATCTCATAGCGGATATGGCCGCAACGGCAGCCTCCGGTGAGCATTTTCATCTCTGTCTCCACGGCGTGCGGCGATGCGTTCGCCACCTGATTGGAGCCTTCTCTATCTGCCTGCCCGATGCTTCTCGATCATACTTGAGTTTGACAAAAAGCCGCCACGGTCTCCAGGTCAGAAGTCCAACGCCACCTTATCGAAAACGCCTTCTGCCGCCTCGAGGACTTTCGCCGCGTCCACACCCGCTATGACAAACTCGCCACAAACTTCCTCTCAGGTGTGGCGCTCGCTACAGCCTTGGCCTACTGGCTTTGAACGGGTCTGTACCCTAGAAATCCATCGCCGCTCGGATCTCGAAGCGTCGGCCGCGCGGGTCGCCATAATAGCTGTAGCCAGCACCGGTCATGTCCGTTGCGCTTCGGTCCAAAGAGAAGGTCGGCACGTAAAGCGGCGGCGTGTGATCGAGCAAGTTGTTAACCGTTACCTGATAAGTGGTTGTCGAGCGTCCGCTGGCGCGGGGTACATGGTACGTGATGAACAGGTCAACATAGGCTTGCATTGGAATGGTCGACCGGCCCTCCTGCAATATTCGATAGTAATTGCTCGCATAGAGATCAGCCGGGGCCCCATCAGCCAGCGCAACCTTGTATTTGCTGTAAAGCTGCACGTTACTGCCGGCCGACAAGCGGCCTCTCGACCAGCCCAACCCTGCGTTTCCCTTCCAAAGTAGCGGGCCATCGAAATAACCAGCCAGTGATCGGCTGCTCACCAGTGCATTAGGCGTTGTGACAAACTTCGGTTCCCAGGTGCCGCGAGCGGGGGCCGCAAAGGTGCCGATCGCCGTGTTGTGCGAATAAGAACCAGCGAAATCCCTGAAAACATGAATTGCGGCTGCCACCATGCCATGGCGCCGCGCCTTCTCGGCGGCACGCGTGGCGTAGCTGGATACGGCTTCGCGCATCTCCTGCCAGTTCTCGATAGCGCGGCCGAAAGACCGCGTGACGGCGATCGATTTTCGCTCGCCGCCCGTGAAGGTGAGGGGCATGCAGGACACGCCGCGCAATTCGGCATGGGTCCGCAAGCCGGTCACGGTCAGAAGATCGCGCACCAGATCCGGGGGCAGGGCGACGAAGGCGGCCACGTCCTCGATGCCGATCTGCTTTAGTTTCTCGATGCTGGCGCGGCCGAGCCCCCAGACGTCGCCGAGTTCGATCGACGGATATGCCGCGGTGCGGGCTTGCGGAGCGGAAAAGTCCAGCACGCCGCAACCTTTGCGATCGGCCTTCGCCATCTTGTTCGCCAGCTTGGCGATGGTCTTGTTCGGGCCGATGCCGACGCAGCTCGGAATCTTGGCGATGCGCCGCACATCGTCGCGGATGCTCCTGCATCGCTCGACCACATCGCCAGCAAGCCCGGTGAGGTCGAGGAACATTTCGTCGATCGAATAGGGCTCGACCTGGGGCACCCGGTCGATCAGCAACTCATAAACACGCCGGCTCATATCGCCATAGAGGGCATAGTTCGAGCTGCGCCATTCGACGGCGCCGGCAATACCTGGCTTCCGCGATACGATATGCCAGGGGTCGCCCATTTTCAGGCCGAGAGCCTTGGCCTCGCCAGTACGCGCGATCACGCATCCATCGTTGTTGGACAGGACGACGAGCGGCTTGCTGCGCAGCTTCGGGTCGAAAGCCCGTTCGCAGGAACAATAAAAGCTGTTGCCGTCGATCAGGGCGAACAGGGTCAAACATGCCGCCGCACGAGCGCATAAACGATGCCCCAGACCTCGATGCTATCGCCTTCGACCGTCAGAACCGGGCCAGAAGAGGGGCGAAGAGTCCAGCCGTGGGTCGTCTGCCGCAGCACGGCCAGGATCACGTCTCCGTCCACCATGGCGATGCACACGCGGCCGGACACGGGGTCGCTCGCGGTATCGACCACCAGCACGTCGCCATGCTCGATGCCGCGCTCGTGAAGCGCCTGGCCGACGACACGCACCGGGAAGCGGCTCGGCCGGCGCAGATCGAGCATGTCCGCCAGGTCGAGAACGCCCCCGATGTAATCCTGTGCCGGGCTCTGAAAGCCGGTTGTGTCGTCGCCCTGATAGCCCTTGCCCATATAGGAACTAAAGCAGAACGACGAAGGGCTGGGAAGCGGAATCTTTTTTGCGGGTCCGATGGTAGCAAACCCCGGCCGCCGTCGCGACCGGGGCGGCTGTGGAGCGTCAGTATTCCTCCGCCAGCATGATGGTCAGGATGCGCCGTGTCACCGCCGGATCGGCGGGATCGGGGGAGCCCATTTCGAGCGCTAGGTCATAATAATCGATCTTCCAGAAGAGCTTTTCGCCGCCAAGCTGGAAGGCGCCGAAGTCATGCTCGCCATAGGGATCGTTATCGGCTGTGAAGTCCTCGAAGTCGCGCACCCGGATAACAGCCAAGAGCTGGAAGGCGGGGTTGCGGTCGGCGACGCCGCGGGTCAGATGCCAGCCAGGGCAGGGCCCAGACTTGCGGAAGGCGTCATTGAGTTCCCGGATGCGGGCGCCTGGGTCGTTTCGGTCGTTGTCGTGTGGGTCATGTCGATGTCTCCTGCGGGCCGTCCACCATTAGCCGACCACGCCCGGAGGATCGGCGGAGCTTAGCGACGCGCCGGAATACCCCCGACACGGCCGCGCAGCGGGTGGTGCGGGCTGGGGGTTGCAGGCGATCGCGCGTCGACGACAAGGGCGGGGAAGGTCGGCAATGGCGGATGGCTGCAGCTCATCGACAGGCTCACGTCACCGAGCGATCAAGGCAGGAAGCAGACGGATATATTACGCCCTTCGTTGGCGGTAGTGCTCTGGCAGCGGTGAGGTCAGGCAGAGCAGCCGATCTGTGTGGAAACCGACCCACTTCAGGCGCTCGCTGGCGGCGCGGGAGTGTGCCTCTGCCGAAACCCGCTGTAGTCTGAATTAACGACGACCTTGTACCGTGATCGACCGTCATCTACGTATTAGGAATGCTAGAATTGCGTTGTTTGATAAAGGGATTTTGAGAAAAGCTATGCCTTGGAAGGAGCGGATTAGCCTTGCAGTGTCTCTGCTTGCTTTGGCCGTATCGTTGACGACAGCATACATTAATCTCTTCTATGTAAAGATTGATTCATATCTTATTTTGCAGAATGATCTTCCTGAACTTAGCCCGGAACGTGGAGGTATTTACGGAGCTTACTACGCTCCTACCTTGACGTTTATAAATAACGGAAATCGACCATTTGTCGTTCTAGGCGCATCTCTCTGGTTGCATCCGGTAACGTCTTTTAACGTTAAACGCAAAGATTGCGCCTTCCAAGGAATGAATTCACCAGAATTAGGAATTCATACTGAGAATGCCTTTACTCCGGTTGTGCTCGACCCTGGGAAAATAGTAGTTATCCCTTTAAAATTCGTTGCCAGCGGCGCGCACTGGTGGAGAGGGATATTCCCCGTAGGAGTAGATCCTCATTTGCTTCTAACCGGTCACAACGCTGATGGAAGCATAAAAGTGGTCTCATGCCTAGCGCTCCGGTTCACAAGCGTTCGCGGCAAAGTTGAGAGTATCGAGCGCCCAATATCTTTCACCAAAGCGAAATCACGGGGCAACGAAGGATGGGCGACAGAAAAACCCGGCCCCTTCTACAATGGGGTGCCCATAGCTCTTTCGGTATTACCCTCGGACACCAATATGAAATCGACAAATGACACGTGGGATAGAGCCGGCGCGCCGACCAGCAACCAGAAAACGGCTCACTAAGGAACCCAGTGAGCGTTCAGCAATGGCTGGCACTGCGGCGAGAATTGCCTTTTCCCAGCGCCAACCCCCGGCCGCCGTAGCGGCCGGGGGCGCGGGCGTCAGCCGGGCTGCTGCTCGTCATCGGCCACGATTTCGCGGATGACGATCGTGCTGCCGTCCAGCGGCAGCAGGTCGAGCTTAAGATTGAAGCCCTTGCCGTCCTTATGCGGCCAGGACGAACCGATACGGGTCCAGAAGTTGGGGTCTGAGTAGCAACGGAGCAGAAAACCTACATAAGGCTTTGTCTGCCGATCACCGGGACGATGTGCGCTATCCGAACGCGGGAAAGAGGTGGAAACTGCTCGGGCGGCGAACGGGTCGAAGCGGACACGGTGCATTACGTCACGGGCTTTCAATTCGCAGCTCGGCATTGGTCTTGCCGCGCAGCGCGCCCAGCCTGCCAGGCGTAAGCGTCAATGCGGCGTTGAACGCGCCGAGCGCTTCCGCAGGCTTGCCGATCTGCAGGAGCAACTCGCCCAACTGCTCACGCGCCGGGACGATCGGCCCCGGCGTGAGCGGAAGCTTCTCAAACGAATCCTCCTCGTCTGCAGCCGCGTTCATCGTTGCCACCGCTGTCGCGCTGTTGCCCGCTGCCAGCGAGCGCCAGGCTTGTGCCGACTTCACCAGCGCGTCGACCTGCGCTGTCCAGTAGCCATCGTTCGCGACGCGCAAGATTTCGCGGCGGACTTCAAGCTCGCTGATGTCCGCGTCGGCTGACGTGGGCGTTACGGCGCGCAGCTTGCCCAGCGCGCGGGCCCACCACACGATCGCTGCGACCTGCGCGGCAGAGCCAGGCATCGGCGTGAGTTGTGCGGCGGTCGTCCAGTCGCGGGTCTCGACGGCCAACCGCACGGGCATCGCGCTGGTGGCGTAGCCGATCTTGAAGCTGGCGGCGGATAGCCCGGTCATAACCTTCATATCCGACACCTCTCGCGCGGCGTCGGCGATCTGCCCGCGCTGGAGGTAGGCGTACGTGAGATAGTCCGTCGCGTGCAGCTGTTCTCCGGCATCGCCCTGCGCACGCGCCGCATCGCGCGCGGCGATGTTCGACGCAATCGAGTCGTCCCACAGACCGAGCCGGGTGAAGATGTGCGAGGGCATGTGCAGCGCATGCGGCGCAGAAGGCGCGATCCGCGCATAAGCGCGCGCCGCCGGCAGGCCCCGCGGCGCCAGCTCGGCGCTGTCATAGGCGTGGATCAGGTAGTGCGGCACGCCGGGATGATTGGGATGTCGCTGCCAGATCGGCTCCAGGATGTTGGCCGCAAGCTTCTGCCGCTGGTGCGTGCGATCGGTGGGAGACGCGGTCGCCACCAGCGACAAGGCGTAGAACGTCGCGATCTCGTCATCGCCCGGATACGCGTGGGCGACCGCGGCCATCGCGTCCGAATAGCGCATCGCGCGCGTGGTCGCGGGAACCTGGCCGGCATCGGCGTAGTAAGTCCCGAGTGCCGCGATCAGCGCGCGCTCGCGCGGGGTGCCAGTCTCCATCGCCTGCGCCCGATTGATGTCCGCGATCCCGGCGGCGAACCCGCACCAGCAGGCACGTCCCACAGCTGGTGATAATGCGTCATGGCTCGCCCCCAATACGCCATCGCGCACGCAGGATCGCGAGCAGCGACATCGGCGAAGCTTATGTCGGCTTCATCATACGCGAACGAGTGCAGGAGTGCGGTGGCGGATCGAACGCCGGGGTTACTGCCGTCGCGCAACTCACGGCAAGATGTGCGCTGCCGAGATGCTCGGGAGCGGGATGATGGTGCTCCTCCTGCGCGCCGGCCGGCGTAGTCAGGACAAGGGTTAGGACAATCGAAACGGCAGCCAGTTGCTTTTTCATCGGAGTTACTCTCCCCATCCTCGCCTTGGCGAGGATGGACGAAAGGCGGCTTGCGAGCAAGCTGACCGTAGCCAGGAGAGGCAGCGTTTGGGCGATGGTTGCCACCAAGTCCGCTCAACAAACCCCGGTTTGATGCGAAGGTTCTTGTGTCCTCCATTTCCGCTGAAGAATGCCATACCTGGTCACATTTACTCGTCCAAAAATC
The DNA here is from genome assembly GCA_964245645.1 of uncultured Novosphingobium sp. GTDB lineage: Bacteria > Pseudomonadota > Alphaproteobacteria > Sphingomonadales > Sphingomonadaceae > Novosphingobium. Next base: position 8,306 of record CAXTOI010000046.1, read on the forward strand.
TGTAGCCGCCAACTCCCCCTCCGCGTAGGTTATTGCATGATGGAGGGATGGCTCGGATGCTGATCGGCTACATGCGCGTATCGACGAGCGAACAGAGCCTCGATCTTCAGCGCGACGCACTTGACCGGATCGGGTGTGATCGAGTGTACGAAGATGTGTGTTCAGGTCGCGCAACCGAGCCGCCGGGCTTGAACAAGGCGCTTGAGATGGCGCGCAACGGCGATGCTCTCGTCGTTTGGAAGCTGGACCGCGTCGGTCGTTCGCTGCCGCACATCGTTGGCCTTGTCGGCGACCTTCAAAAGCGTGGCGTCGGCTTGAAGGTGCTCACGGGCGACGTCGATACCACGACAGCCACGGGTCGCCTCGTGTTCGGAATATTCGCGACGCTCGCAGAGTTCGAACGCGATCTCATCCATGAGCGCACAATGGCAGGGCTGGCGGCAGCGCGTGCCCGAGGGCGCACGGGGGGTCGGCCCCGGGTGATGACCAGGCAAAAGCTGAAGGCGGCGATGGCGATGATGGCCGATCGCGATAACATCGCCCGCGATGTCGCGGCGCAGCTCGGCGTCTCGGTGTCGACGCTTTACGCCTATGTCGATGCGAAGGGCAGCCGCGCGAGCGCGCGAGCGAACTTCTCGGCAAGCGAAAGCCCAAGCCCACGATCGCCGCGTAAAGGAACGTGCCTGTCGGGTTCCTCAGCGACGACCAGGCGCTCCGCTATGGCCGCTTCGTTGGCGATCCCACCGCCGAGCAACTCGCCCGCCACTTCCACCTCGACGATGCCGATCGCGCCTACGTCGCCGAACATCGGGGCGATCACAATCGCCTGGGAGTGGCAGTACAGCTCGGATCGTTGCGGCTGCTCGGTATGTTCCTCGACGACCCGACGCAGGCGCCGCTATCGGTTACACGCTTCGCTGCCGATCAGCTCGCAATGTCGGCATCAACCGATCTCATGATCATGTACGCAGGTAGCGTAGGCCGCTGGCGGCACGGTCCTCGCATCCGCGAGCGTTACGGCTATCGCGGCTTCGCCGACTTCGGCGTCGCGTTCCGGTTGCACCGCTTTCTCTATGCGCTCTGCTGGACCGGCACCGATCGGCCATCAGCATTGTTCGACCGTGCCGTGTCATGGCTGCTGGCCGGCAAGGTGCTGCTGCCGGGCCTATCTGTGCTCGAACGCGCGGTCGCCCGCGTGCGGTCGCGCGTCCACGAACATTTGCATCGCCGCCTTGTCGAGCGGCTGACTGCCGATCAGCGGATGCGCCTCGACAATCTCGTGATCGTGCCCGAAAATGAGCGCCAGAGTCCGCTCGATCGTCTGCGCGACGGTCCGTACTTGCAGAGTGGTCCCGAGATCGGACGCGCGGTGGCCAGGCTCGGAGAGGTCCGCGCTCTCGCTGCCGGCTTGCCGGAACTGGATCGGATACCGCCTGGGAAGGCGGCCGCACTTGCCCGCTTCGCATCAGCTGCCAAGGCGCAGGCGGTCGCACGTCTTCCTGACGATCGACGGGCGGCGACAATGGTTGCCTTCATTCGCACACTGGAAGCTTCCGCTGGTGACGATGTGATCGATCTCTTCGACGCTGTTTCCACGACGATGTTCGCGGGTGCGCAGGCAAAAGCAAAGGAAGCGCGGCTGCGCTCGCTCCGCGACCTGGATACTGCCGCGCTCAAATTGCGGGATGCCGCGACGGTGTTTCTTGATGATACCACTGCCGACACCGAAGTCCGCGCAGCAGTGTACGCTGTGGTCGACCGGGAGGCGCTCATTGCAGCGGTAGAACGTGTCAGCGCGCTGGCGCAGCCACACGACGACACCTATTTTGCCGAGTTGCGGCAGCACCAGGGCAAGATCCGATATCTACCCGGGTTAATCGCAGGGCTTGAACTTGAAGCGGCCCCGGCGGGGAAGCCGTTGCTCGATGCGCTCAATTATCTTCGTGCTCTCCATGCGGGGAGCAAACGGTCGGGACCACCCCCTATGGCATTCGCGCCCAAGGCGTGGTTCGGCCAACTCAAGTCCGCCGACGGCAGTGTCGATCTTATTGGTTACCGACTTTGCGCGCTCGATGGATTACGGCGTGCAATCCGCCGGCGTAATGTTTTTCCCGTTCGCTCGCTGCGCTACGCCGACCCAAGGAAGGGTCTGCTTACCGGTCCCGCCTGGGAAGCCGCAAGACCGTCGGTCTGCCGTACCATCGGGGTTGCGGCATTATCCGACGAGGAACTCGGCATGCTATCGCGGCGCCTCGATCTTGCGTATCGCGAGACCGCCGCACGCGTGCCTGACAACAAGGCGGTCACGCTCGTGCGCACACAAAGCGGTGCCGATATTTCGCTCGAACCCCTCGACAAGATCGAGGAGCCACAGAGCCTGGTCAGCCTACGTGCCGCCGTGGAGGCGCGGCTACCCCGTCTAGATCTGCCCGAGCTGATCCTTGAGATGCACGCCCGCACCGGCTTCGCTGCTGCGTTCACGCACGCGAGCGAGAGCAACGCGCGCGCCGACGACATTGCCACGACGATTTGCGCTGTGCTTGTGGCTGAGGCAACCAACACCGGGTTCGAGCCGCTGGTTCGTCTCGATGCACCCGCGCTGCGGCGCTCCCGGCTGAGCTGGGTAAAGCAGAACTTTGTGCGCGCCGATACGCTGATCGCCGCCAACGCGTTGCTCGTTGCCGCTCAGAATGCGATCCCGCTTGCTCACAGCTGGGGCGGCGGCGAGCTGGCCTCCGCCGACGGGCTGCGCTTCACCGTTCCTGTCCGCACGATCCATTCCGGCCCGAACCCTCGCTACTTTGGTCGCGAGCGCGGCGTTACCTGGTACAATATGGTGTCCGACCAATACACGGGGCTGAATGCAGCGACCGTGCCGGGCACGCTGCGTGACAGCCTCAACCTGCTCGCGGTCGTGCTTGAGCAGGAGACCGAGCTTCAGCCGACCGAAATCATGACCGACACTGCCGGCTACACCGATACGATTTTTGGCGTATTTCATCTGCTCGGCCTGCAGTTCAGCCGCGCATCGCCGATGTCGGCGGGGCGCGGTTCTGGCGCGTCGATGGCAAGGCAGACTATGGCGTGCTCGACGACCTTGCCTCGAACAAGATCAACATCAAGCTGATCGCCGAGCATTGGGACGACCTCTTGCGCTTGGCGGGATCCCTCAAATTGGGCGTCGTCCACGCCGCCGGGCTGACCCGGACGCTCCAGACAAATGACCGCCCGACAAACTCGCTCGTGCCTTGCAAGAACTCGGTCGGCTGGTGAAATCTCTCTACCTGCTGAGGTTCGTCGATGATGAAAGCTACCGGCGTCGCATCCTGGTCCAGCTCAACCGCGGGGAGGGTCGCCACCAGCTCGCCCGCATCATCTTCCACGGCAAGCGCGGCGAGCTGCGCCAGCGCTATCGTGAAGGACAGGAGGATCAGCTCGGCGCACTCGGGCTTGTCGTGAACCTCGCGGTCCTATGGAACACGATCTACATGGACGCCGCGCTCGATCGCCTCCGGGCTGACGGCCATGATGTTCGCCCCGAGGACGTCGCTCGCCTGTCTCCGCTCGGCTTCAAGCATATCAACATGCTCGGCCGCTATGCCTTCACGCTTCCCGATATCGTTGCCCGCGGCGAACTCAGGCCGCTGCGCGACCCCGGTGCCATCGGAATTGACGATGCCTGACGCAGACCTTGTGTAGGTTTTCTGTTCCGTTGCTACTCAGACCCCTAGTTCTTTTCGCCACCGGTTTCCCGGACCGCGAAAGCGCGGTGTGTCGGCTTGCTGTTGGTGGCAGGTGTCTTCGTCATGATCTGTCCTTTCGAGTATCAGCCCGCCGGAATGGCGACCTCGATGCCCGTTCGGATGCCGGGGCGGGCCAGAGCGCAGCGGTCAAAACCCCTTGGGGCTTGCCGTAATGGAAGGGGCCCGCGCGCGGGAAGGATGCCGTTCGGTTTTGACAGCAAGCGCCGCGCCGGCAGAACAGGGCAGCTTCAGAGGGCGCACTTCCGGCGCGCCGGGGAAAGGGTAGGGCGAAGCCCTGCAATTCGCGGAAGCGGGCAACCGAGGCAGGGGGCCGGTATGGCGCAAAAAGCCGCCCCTCCCGAAGGTGGAGCGGCCTCATCGGTTATTCGGCGGCGAGGGGCTGATCCTGCTCCTCGTCGCTGGTGCTCTCGTCGTCATTGTCGGCGTCGATGACGGGCAGCTCGTCGGCTTCCTCGGACGGGGTAAGAAGGGCAGGGGGCAACCACCCGCTCCCGGCGATGCGTTCGGCAAGCGCCAGCAGCTTCCTGACCTCGCGCGTGTCGTAACCGTAGCGGTTGGCGATCGCCGCCTCGTCATGGCCTTCCTCGGCCAGCGTGGCGAAAGCGCGGATGGCATCCGCCGGGTGCATGGCGATGCGCTGTGCGTTCTCGGCATAGCTGATCGCGGTCGCATCTTCAGCGGCTCGCAATTCGCAGGGCACGGTCAGGTCTTTCGGCAGATGCTGCTGCTTGACCAGCTGGCGGAGCGCCCGGCGGCGGCACTCACCCGCCACGACCTCGAATTTGCCGTCCTCGCGGGCGGTGACGATTAGGTTTTGCAGCAGACCATCGGCGCGGATGCTGGATGCTAACTGGTCGACGCCGGTCCTGACCTTGCGCACGTTGCGCGGGCTGGGAACGAGATCGGTGAGGGGGATATGCTGGATGTTCATGGTGACTGTCCTTTCAATGGTGAAGGTGGGCAATGGCTCTTGGCCATTGGCCCTGCCTTCGTGGCGAGCAGCCGGTGGAGAG
>CAXTOI010000047.1:0-12895 GCA_964245645.1 uncultured Novosphingobium sp.
CAGGTCGCGACGGTCGGCGGACTCGCGAGCGCCAATGGCGGCGGCGACTTTCAATTTGAAAGCCTGTCCCAGCGAAGGCCGGTGGGCGAAGCGGGGGACGCGTCCATCGCTCCCGCATATGGGGCTGCCCCGGCGCTTGCGCCCACAGTCTTCCCTAGGAGAGAGCCAAGGCGCACGTTCATCGCTGCCAAGGTAATCCCGGCATGCAGGCTCAGCTGCCCGATGGTACTTGCCAGGGTGTTGGCGCTGGTCATCTGGGGCTTGGGACGTCGGCACAGCTGATCATGGTCAGCGTGCTGAACTGCATCGAGCGTGTCGCGCCGCCGATGAGGAGTACGAGCAAAATAAGCGGAATGGCGGTATGCGCGGCCAGTAGAGCGCAGGCAGCGAGCGACACCGAGCACAGCAGGCCGTTGACCAGCAGGACGGGCCGGAAACCGGGACGGCGCAAAATCCTCGACGTCACCATCTTCATGCCGAGATTTCAGATCGACAGTTCACCGCAATCGATCTGTCGCGTGCGGAGGTTGCGGCGGCATGCGTCCCACATTTCAACCGAAGGCGTCGGTCACCTCTTGACGCGCTGTATCACTCGTGAACAATGGCGCCATGAAACACACATTTTGTCCTGCGAAATGGGCTTCGGCATTGCTCGGTTCTGCCTTGTTCGTGGCCTCTGCCGCATCTGCGCAGACTTTGGCCTCGCCGGCAGCCGCATCGCTGCCGACGACGCCGATGACACCCGATGTTGTCGAACAATACGATGAGGTGCTGCCGGCGGCTGATTTCGTCCGGCGAGAAGAGATGGTGCCGATGCGTGATGGCGTGAAGCTTTACACAGCTATCGTCATGAAGAAGGGCACGAGCGGTGGCCCGATCCTGCTCTCGCGTACGCCTTACGATGCCCATGAGGCGGTGACCCGCACGCATTCGTTGCGCGGTGTCGACATATTGCCGGCGATGGATGCCCCGTTCTTCGACGATGGCTACATCCGGGTCTATCAGGATATCCGCGGGCTGCACCGGTCGCAGGGTCAGTTCATCATGAACCGGCCATTGGCTGGTCCGCTCAACCGGACCGGCATCGATGAATCGACGGATGCCTATGATACCATCGCCTGGCTGGTGAAGCATTTGCCGCAAAGCAACGGCCGCGTTGGCGTAATCGGTTCTTCCTACCTCGGCTTCACCACGCTGATGGCCGAAATCAATCCCCACCCGGCGCTGAAGGCGGCCGTTCCCGAAAGTCCGATGGTCGATGGCTGGATGGGCGACGACTGGTTTCACAATGGCGCTTTTCGCGTCTCTGCGTTCGACTATGGCGTCGAGCAGAGCACCGGCAAGGCCGACGGCAAGGCGTTCATCCCACATGGCGGCGGCGATGATTACACGAACTATCTGACCGCCGGTTCGATGGGCGACTATGCCGCCAAATACGCCATTAACGGCGTCCCGTTCGTGCGCAAGCTGATCGAAAACCCCGCTTACAGCAGCTTCTGGAGCTTGCAGGCCGTCGACAAGCTGATGGGCACCCGCCAGCTCACGGTGCCGACGATGATCGAATTTGGCGAATGGGACCAAGAGGACAGCTACGGTGGTCCCGCAGTTTATCAGGCCCTGAAAGACCAGCCGGGCATGGCTGGCAAGCTGACGCTGGTGATCGGACCGTGGCGGCACTCCGGCGCCAATCATTATGGCTACGGACTGGGCGATCTCACCTTTGCAGGCGACACCGCCGGGCAATGGCGGCGCGAATGGCTCAAGCCGTTTCTCGACCATTGGCTGAAGGATGGCCCTGATCCGCACACGCCACCGGCGCTGACCTATGCCAGCGGGATCGACAAATGGGAAAGCTCGCCGCATTGGCCGATGGGTTCGCCGATGCCCTATTTTCTCGGCTCCGACCATAGCGCGGGCTTCACCAAGCCCGTGCCGGGCGGCGAGGTCAGCTATATCTCCGATCCTGCCAACCCTGTGCCCTTCCTGCCGCGGCCGATCGATCTGGCCGACAGCAGCCAGTGGCGCTCGTGGCTGGTGCATGACCAGCGCTTCGTCGATGGCCGTCCCGACGTCACGACCTTTACCGGCGCGCCGCTCGACAAGCTCGTACACATCATGGGAGCGCCGAGCGCCGACATCTATCTCGCCACGACCGGATCGGACGCCGACGTGGTGGTCAAGCTGCTCGACATATACCCCGACGACAAGCCGGAAGAAACCGGTGCTTACGGCGCACGCAACATGGCCGGGTTCGAACTGCCCGTCGGGATCGAGATATTTCGCGGCCGCTATCTTGGCAGCTTTGCCGATCCCGCACCGCTGGTTCCCGGCCAGGTCAATCGCTTCCGCTTCAGTCTGCCCAATGTCGATCACGTTTTTCTGCCGGGCCATCGCATCGCGGTGCAAGTGCAGTCGAGCCTCTTCCCGCTTTATGATCGCAATCCGCAGCGCTTTGTCCCGAATATATTCCTCGCAAGTCCGCCCGACTACAAGGCAGCGACGATCAGCATTTCGACCGGTGGGGTGCAGGCAAGTGCGGTGTGGCTGCCTGTCGTGCCGTGAGTATAGATCGGGGCCGATGCAAAGGGCTAGGGAAGCTCTGATTAAGTACGTTATCGATCAGAGGGTGCCTAGAATATCTCCGTCAGCCCGGCCTTGAGCCGGGCCAGGGCTGCCTTTTTGCACCAGACAAGCAAAGAAACAAGCCCAAGCCCGGGTCAAGCCCGGGCCGACGGGGGTGTGACGGGGGGTGTTATCTTGGTGAAGCTCCGACTTGATCAGAGTTTCACCAAATGTCCCGGATGCGACGAGCGAGCAGCGGCACAACGAAGACCGCCAGAATCGCGCCGGCCAGGATTCGGTAACCATCGGCGATAAGCATCACCAGGCCGAAACGGTCGGCGAGAAAGACGCAGAACAGCAGGATGGTTACCGTGGCCAGGGCCCGCGCACCGGTTGAAAAATCGGTTCCGTATCGCAAGCGCCACGCGTTTGCGATACGCTCATTCATCGCGTGAACCGCGCCGGTGCCGCTTTCAAGCAAGGCCATGAAAATCATCAACTGGAACACCAGATGAAACAGTGGCATATTCAGCTGCCGCAGGATGATATCCGAGGGCAAGGCTGCCGATGCTATCGACGGATAAAAAGCGGTCATGGCAATGAAGAATGCGATCGCCGGCGCCATGGCCAGCGGACCGGCAGCCAGCCCCGCCAGAACGGCGTCGCGCGGGCTGGTCAGATGGCGCAACACCGGCAGGATGACCACTGCGCCCACGACGTTATAGCTCGCATAGGCCATGCCGCCCGCGAGCCAATGCCCCGATAGCACCGGCTTGCCAAAATGCGTTTTTACCATGGAACCAAATCGAGCGAGCACCATGATCAGAAAGGCGGCAAAAACGCAGTAGAGCAGGATCGAGACCCATTTGAACAGGGCCTCGACCGAATAGTTGCCATAGGTCGCGAACAGCGCGATGCCTGCTGCCAACAGCAAAGCGCCGGCTAGCGGCACCCAGCCGAGCAGCGCTTGTCCGATCGCGCCCGCCGCTGCGCCATAGACCGACAGGATCAGAATGACGAACAGCGTATAGGTGATCTCGAAGACAAACCACCATCGTCCGAGCAAAACTGTAAAAAACTTGCGATAATCGTAGGCGCCAGAAGCAACAGCGAGCCGGAAAGTCGCAGCGCAAATGACGCTCCACGCCAGCATCGCGATCAGCGCCCCGGCAAGTCCGCCCCACGGGCCGTTTGCCAAAAAGAATTCGGCCAGCTCGCGCCCGGTGGCATAGCCGCCGCCGATTACCACCGCCTTGAAGGCCAGGCCCGGCAGGACGAAGCGCTGGAACCATGTGGCGCGAGGGGCGCCGGGCTGCGTCATCAGTGCTTGGCGGGGGCTCGCCGGCCATGGCGGCCGCGATATTCTCCGCCTGCGCCATCACCCGCAGCACATTGCCGCCCGCGACTTTGGCGACATCGCCATCGCTCCAGCCCCGGCGCAGCAATTCCGCCAGCAACGCCGGATAGGCATCCACCCCGGACAGCCCCGCGGGCAGCGCGTTACCGACGCCGTCGAAGTCGGAGCCGATGCCGACATGGTCGGCCCCGGCCACCTTGGCGATATGGTCGATATGGTCGGCGACCTGCGCCAGGGTGACCGGCGGCGCGGGATGCTCGCGTTCCCACTGCGCCAGCGCCGCCGCCGCCTTGTCGGGCTGGCCGATGTACAGCCCGCCGTAAGGCGGCGTGCCCAGCAGCGCCTTCTCGCCCGCTGCTTCGGCGGACCAATGGCGATAGGCGTCCGAAATATAAATCTCGGCAAAGTTGACCATCACCACGCCGCCGTTGGCCGCCACCAGCTTGAGCACCTCGTCCGAGACATTGCGCGGATGATCGTCGAGCGCGCGGGCGCTGGAATGCGAGAAGATCACCGGCGCGCGGCTGACGCGCAGGGCGTCGCGCATCGTGGCTTCGCTGACATGCGCCAGATCGACCAGCATGCCCAGCCGGTTGAGTTCGTGCACCACGGCGACGCCGAACGGCGTCAGCCCGCCATGCAGCGGAACATCGGTCGCCGAATCCGCCCATGCAATATTCTTGACATGGGTCAGCGTCAGATAACCCGCGCCCAGCTCGTGATAGGCGCGCAGCACCGCCAGATCGGCATCGATCTGGCCGCCGCCTTCGACCCCGATCAGTGAGGCGATACGGCCGCTCGCATGGATGCGCCGGACATCCTGCGCCGTGCGCGCGAGCGCAAAGGTTTCGGGATAGCGGCGGACGATATCGTGGATCAGCTCGATCTGATCGAGCGTCTGTTCGACCTGCACCGGGCCCGGCAGATCGGCCGACACGAACACCGACCAGAACTGGCCGCCGACCATGCCGCGGCGCAGCCGGGCGATATCGGTGTTGTAAGGCGTCGTCCGGCTGTCCAGCCCGCTGCGCAGATCGAGCGACCAGCGCGCATCGCCTTCGCGCTCGCGCAGCGCCTCGGCCCAGTCATTATGGCCATCGATCAGCGGGGTCTGGCGCAGGATCCGGGCGACGCGGGCGTCATAATTCTGCGCGCCGGCCACACTCGCCATTCCCACAGTTGCCATCCCCGCCGCAGCCATCGCCGCCGCCATTATCGCCCCAGCCCAGGCCAGCCGGCGCGCCATCAGTAGCTCATGCCGAAGGTCAGCAGCTTCACGTCGAGCGCCAGCCACACCAGGAACAGCGCGGAAGCTGCGACCAGCACGTTCCAGCCGATAAGCAGCCGGTGCCGCCCGGAACGGCCCGCCACCGCCGCCACATGCCAGATCGCCAGCGCCGTGCCGATGATGCCGACAATCAGGATGAGCTGCAGCAAGCGCACCCAGATATCGAGCCGGCCGTCGAAGGCGGCGGCGTCGCCGGTCATGTCCGACACCACGCCCAACCAGCCGGCATAGAACACCAGCAGCACCCAGGCGGTTGCCCGGCTGGCACGATGCAGCAACAAGCCGCGCCCGCCGATCGCCGGATCATATTTATAGCGGCGTCGCACCAGCGCCACGATCGGCCACGACAGCGCGGTCAGCAGCAGCACGGCAAAGGCCAGCTCCGCCGCCGGAAAGATCCATCCTGCATTCATCGAGAGCGGCGCGGCCACGAATTCGATGATCGGCGCGAAAGCGGCGGGGGCGAACATCACCACCCGGCCGTCGCGCACCAGCGCACCCATTTTGTCGGAGCCGCCGACTTCCTGCCATTGCCATGGCGCCACCTCGCGCCAGCGCTTGGGCACGCCGGCGGTGTTGGTCAGGGCCGCTACGGTGATGGTGTCGTCGGCGTTCAACACCACGCTGGTGCCGCCGATCAGATTGAGCCCCTTCAAGAAGTTGGATCGCGAGGCGCGGCTGCTGACGTAATGGCCGCTGATCGCCAGGCCATGATCGTGCGCGGTGGGTTGTGTGGCAGGCTCGCCGGGGGCCGAGGGAAAATACCGGGCGGTAAAATCGTCGAACAGCCGCTGGCGCACGACATGGGCCGCGCCGCCCTTGCCGGCGCTGTTGAATGACATGAACAAGCCGACGCCCTTGTCGGGATAGAGATGGAGGTCGGAATGAAAGAAATTGAGATCGCCGGCATGGCCGATGATCTGCAGCCCGCCGCGATCCTCGTGATAAAAGCCCAGCGCCATGCTCGGCATGCCGGGAATCGGCGTATTGGCCGGCGCATGCATCAGCGCGGTGGTCTGCGGTGACAGCAGCGGGCCGCCGTTCTGCAGATGGGCGATCATGAATTTGGCCATGTCGCCGCCGCTGGCCGCCAGCGAGCCGGCGGGCGCCAGCCCGATCATTTCGTAGCCGTTGGGCTTGACCGATGCCTGGAGATAGCCGGTCGCCATGTCCGGCGCGAACCGGGCGGGCAGCGGCTGGACGAAGGTCGAATGCTGCATCCCCAGCGGATCGAAGATATGATGCTGGATATAATCGGTGTAGCGCTCGCCCGACACGCGCTGAACGATATATCCGGCCAGCGCGCAGCCATAGTTCGAATAGGCCGGCATCGTGCCGGGGGCATAGATGCGCTGCGGCACCCAGCGCTTCAGCAGCGCGTCGAACGGCTGGAGCTGGTGGGGATCGAACACGATCAGATATTTGGCGGTTTCTTCAAAACCGCCGGTATGGGTCATCAGATTGCGCAGCGTGATCGGCTTGCCGAAGGCGGGCGGAATCTTGAAATCGAGGTAATCGTTGACATCGCGATCGAGGTCCAGCTTGCCCGCCTGCACCAGTTGCATCACCGCCGTCCAGGTGAACAGCTTGGAAGTCGAGCCGGGGCGGAACATCGTCGTGGCCGGATCGATGCGCTGGCGCCGCGCGACATTGGCATAGCCGAAGCCGCGCTCGGTGAGCACTTGCCCATCCTTGACCACCACCACGACCGCGCCGGCGATATCCGCCTGGTCGATCGCGTAAGGCACGAAACCGTCCAGCCAGGCATTGACATCGGCTTTGGTCAGCGTGGCAGCGGTAGGTGGTGTAGACGATGCGGCCACATGCGCCGGTGGGACCGCGGGCGCATGCGGCGGCACTTGCGCCATGGCCGGGCAAGCCAGGATCGCAGCAACGGCTGCCAGGAATTTCATCATCCGCATCGCCAAACCTTTCGTTCAAGCGCTCCAGGTCGAACGCGGCCTCAGTAACGGAAGCCCAACGTGGCCCCGATCGAACGCGGGCGGACGATGGCGGCGGGAACCGCGCCGTTCTCAGCAGTATCGGCCCCGCCGACGTTGAGGATGCCGCGCCGGTCGGTCAGGTTGCGCACGAAGGCGTCGAGCCGGAAGTGGCCGTAAGTGACCCCGGCGTGCGCATCGATCTGGCTGTATTCACGCAGGTGACGCTGACCGGAATCGAACCCGGAATCCCGTCCGCCGGTGTAACGCCAACTCACGCCGGCAGTCCCGTTCAGATCGCCGCCCAGTGGATGCTCGTAGTCGGCTGACAGCGTGCCGGAATATTTAGGCGTGTATGGCAGCCGGTCGCCGCTCACGGCGTTCAGCTGCGCGACGTCCTGCGTCAGATAGGCATCGACGTAGGCACCATTGGCACTGAGCGACAGGCCGGACACCGGTGTCAGTGTGGTGGTAAATTCCACCCCCTTGCTGCGCGCCTTGCCGCCGTTCACGTTGACGCCGAAGCCGTCCACCGCGGTCAGCAACTGGATATGCTTCCAGTCGATGTAAAAACCGGTCGCTTCCACCAGCAGCAGATGACGGATCAGCTCCGATTTGATGCCGACTTCATAATTGACCGTGGTGTCCGGAGCGAATTGCCGCGGCACATCCCCCGGCGCACCCACCGCCGGAAGCACATTGGGGCCGCCGGGCCGGTAACCCTTGGCCACGCGCGCAAAGATCGTGGTGTCGGTGTTGGGGTGGAAAGCTGGCGCGACCGAATAGGTGAAGACATGGTCCGACGAATTGCCCACAAAGGTGAAGCCGTTGGGGATCAGCGCACCGCCAACGGTCTCGGCCGAGCTTTGCTTGTTATGGCTGTAGCGGCCACCCAGCGTCAGGTCGAATTCCGGCGAAAAATGAACGGTGCCATTGGCAAAGCCGGCATATTCGCGATAAAACGTGGGTATACTGGCTATTTCCAACCCGCCCGCAACCAGCGCGCCGGTGTTCGCGTTGTTCAATCCGACGTTTTGAGCGATCGCATCGCGTTCGCGCGTGTAGTAGCCGCCTATGGTCCAATCGAGCCAGCCGGGTTTCGACGAGGCCAGCCGCACTTCCTGCGTAAAGCGCTTTTGGACCACGGTCTCGACTATCGACGATGCGGTACCCAGGATCGCAGTCGCATCCTGAACTTCGTTTTGCCGCAAATTGCCCCAGCTGGAGGATGACAGCAGCTTTGCCGCACCGAAATCGTACGTGGCGGTGCCATTGTACACCCGGTAGGCGATATCGCTGGGCTGTGCGACCAGGTGGCTCTGCTCATAATGCCCGAGGGTCGCCTTCAGCGTGGTCGGATCGACATCGACGCCATTGTTCCCGTCGCTGTCCAGGTTCTGCACCAGAACATTGGCGCGCAGGGTCAATTGCGCGGTCGGCTTGAACAAAGCTGAAAAATTACCCCCATATGCAAGATCGCGATTGACGTTTTTGCCCTGGTGCGGATCGTTGATATAGCCGGCGTCGTCGCGATAGAAACCGCTGCCGCGAATAGCCAGGTCGGAGCCGACCGGCAGGTTCAACGAGGCGCGCTCCGACCAGCCGGTGCCGCCGTGATCGGTGCTTTCCACGCCGACCTGCGCGGCGGCATGGATTGCATCGGTGGTCGGGGCGACGGTCACATATTTGAGCAGGCCGCCCAGCGAATTGGCGCCGTAAAGCGTTCCTTGCGGGCCGGGCAGAACTTCGACGCGGGCCAGATCGCCCGGATCGAGATCGGGAGTGAGCGTGCCGCCATTGGCCAGTGACGTGGCCGAGCCATAAGGCGTCTCGTCGACATAGGTGGCGACCGTGGTGGCATCGCTGCCGGTATTGATGCCGCGCAGGATCAGCCGCGCCTGCCCGGCCTGGCCTTCGTTGATGGCCGCACCGGGAATGCGCGTGAAATAATCGTCCAGCCGCTCGGCATGCACAGCGCGCAGTTGGTCGGCGGTAATCACCGATACCGATTGCGGCACATCTATCTCACGCTGCTCGCGTTTCTGCGCGGTGACGATGATCTCGCCGCCGGTCGCCGGCGCGGCCTGGTCGGGCGCCTTGGCATCGATCGCGTCGGCAGCCGCCAGCCGCGGCGCGAGGCAGGCGATCGCCGCGGTCGCCATCCATACAGCATTCGATCCAGCCCTGGCCATTGCGATACCCCTTCATGAACATCGCCATCATGACACTTGTTTCAGATTTAGCAACGCGTTTCGTTATCATGCCAAACATTTCCCTCGCACGGCTAATCGGTATAGGCTGCAACCAAGGAGGAAGGGATGACCGAGCTTGCATCTGCACCATCATACCCGGCGGCGGCGATCAAGGCGGCGCGGGTAGAGCAGGGATTGACGTTGCGCGCCTTGTCCGCCCGTATCGGCTTGCCGTACTCGACCTTGTCCAAGCTCGAGAACGGCAAAATGGAGCTGACCTACGACAAATTGCTGAAGCTGGCGCAAGGGCTCAATATCGAGCTGGGCAAATTGCTGGCTGGATCGATCGGTGTCGATCAGCCGCCGGCGGTGGGCCGCAGAAGCGTGTCACGCGCCGGGCGCTCGCCCGGCGCCAGTTCCAAGGTTTATCATCACTTGTATCCGGCCGCAGAAATGCTGGGGAAGATGATGGTTCCGATCATCATCGAGGTCCAGGCGCGCAGCGTGGCCGAGATGGGCGGTTTCGTCCGGCACGCCGGAGAAGAATATCTCTATGTCCTGGCCGGGATCATGGAACTGCATTCCGATCTCTATGCCCCGCTCGCGCTGCGCGAGGGCGATTCGGTCTATTTCGACAGCGGCATGGCCCATGCCTATGTCCGCGTCGGTCACGAGCCCTGCCGTGTTCTCTCGGTTTGCGCCGGCTCGGGCATTCAGCGGCTGGCCCAATCCGCTCCGCAAACCTGGACGCTGTCCCCCGCGCAGGAAGCAGGCACGGAAATCGATGCTGATTACGTTTCTGATATTGAAACTTGATCGCGCTTGTGTGATGCTCTGCCGATGGCGGAACAATCCGAAATCCGGAACGGTGCGTCGCCACCGGCGCAGGCATGGTCCATCGTCGGGCTGTTCTGCGTAGCGGCGATCCTGTCCTACACCGATCGCCAGATCCTGGGCCTGCTGGTCGATCCGATCCGTGCCGATCTGCACATCAGCGACACCGATGTCGGCGTATTGCAGGGCATTGCCTTTGCCGTCATCTATTCGGTCGCCGGCCTGCCGCTGGGGCGGCTTGCGGATATTTTCCAACGGCGCCTGGTGATCCTGGCCGGCGTGGGCCTGTGGAGCGGCGGCACAATCCTGTGCGGCTATGCCGGCTCTTTCCGGATGCTGTTCGCCGGCCGCCTGATCGTCGGCATCGGCGAAGCCGCGCTGGCCCCGGCCGCCATGTCGATGATCGCCGACATGTTCCCGGCCGCGCGGCGCGGCGCCGCGATCGGGCTGTTCGCGATGGGCATGGTCATCGGCGGCGGGGCGGCGATCTCGATCGGCGGCACCGTGCTGGGCCTTGCCGCCGCGCACAGCTTTGCCGGGCTGCCGCTGATCGGTGCGCTTGCGCCCTGGCGCATGGTGCTTGTCCTGCTGGGCTTGTCCGGCCTGCCCGTGCTGGCGCTATTGGCATTAGTGCCCGAGCCGCACCGGCGCCAAACCGAGGTTGCAGGCGCTGAGGATGGCGACGGCATCGTTGCCGTCCTGAGATCGCTGGGCGTGGTCAAGTCGGCACTGGTGCCGCTGGTGCTGGGCTGTGCACTGATGTCGGTAGGCGATTTCGCAATGCTCAGCTGGACGCCTGCGCTGCTGGCGCGGCGCTATCTGTTGACGTCCACGGCGATCGGTCTGGCGCTCGGCCTGCCCATCGTCCTGTCGGGCGCCCTGGCCTCGCTCGGCGGCGGCGCGATCAGCGGCCGCCTGGCCCGGGGTCAAGGCCCGGCGGGGCGGCTCCGGTTTGCGGCGATCGCCGCAGCGACGGCCCTGCCGTTCGCCCTGGTCGGCTTCACTTCGTCGGCCGATCAGGTGATCGTCGCAGTCGCGGCATGGTCGCTGTTTTCGACCTGCGCGGGGATCGTGGGGATGACCGCGATTCAGGAAATCGTCCCTGACCGCGCGCGCGGGCTGTCCGCCTCGTTCATTTCGTTCGGCAATATCATGCTCGGGCTCGGCGGCGGTGCGACGTTGACCGGCTATGTCACCGACCATGTCTTCCGTGATCCCTTGAGCGTCGGCCGATCGCTGACGCTGATTATCGTGCCCGCGGCGATCGCCGCGATCCTGCTGTTCGTTGCCGCCTCGCGCGCTGTCCGGAGCCTGACCCCTTGAGCCTATCCCTGACCGTCCGCCATGAAGCGATGCGCCTCGCCGAGCCGTTCCGCATCTCGGGCTATCTGTTCGAAGCGATGCCGTCGGTCGTCGCCACGCTGTCCGATTGCGCCATATCCGGCCGGGGGGAGGCTGCCGGGGTCTATTACCTGGGCGACGACCCCGCCCGGATGGAGAGCCAGATCGAGCAATGCCGCGATGCCATCGAGCATGGCATCGATCGCGAGAGCCTGCGCCGGCTCATGCCGCCGGGCGGCGCACGCAATGCGGTAGACTGCGCCTTGTGGGAGCTGGAATCGCTGTGCGCAGGTGTTCCGGTGTGGCAGCTTGCCGGATCGGCGGCGCCGCACCCGCTGGTCACCACCTTCACCATCCCGGCCGATGATCCAGCGGATATTCCGCACAAGCTGGCGCCATTGGCGACCGCACGTTCGATTAAGCTGAAGCTGACCGGCGAGCTCGAATCCGACATCGCACGGATTCGAGCGGTCAGGAAGCTGCGGCCCACGGTGTGGCTGGCGGTGGACGCCAACCAGGGGTACGGTGCCGACACGCTGGACGATCTGGTGCAAGTGCTCGTCGACGAACAGGTTGCCTTGCTCGAACAGCCCATCCGCCGCGGCGAGGAGGCATTGCTCGCCGGCTGGCGCGCACCGCTGCCGATCGGCGCGGACGAAAGCATTCTCGACCTTGCCGAACTGCGCGAGCGCCATGCGGGCTTCGATGTCATCAACATCAAGCTCGACAAATGCGGCGGGCTTACCGAAGCCTTGCTGATGGCGCAGGAAGCGCGCCGGCTCGGCAAGCAGGTGATGGTCGGCAATATGGCCGGCTCGACGCTGGCCACTGCCCCCGGCTTCGTACTTGGCCAGTTCTGCGATATCGTCGATCTCGATGGGCCCTATTTCCTGGCCGAGGATGCCTGGGCCGCCAGGATCTATCGCGATGGCTGCATCATGGTGCCCAGCGACTTCTGGGGCGCGGGAAATGCCGAAACCGCACGCCCGGTCGCTCAGGGATAAACCATGCAAGCTTTGCCTCAGCCCTATCTGCTGTTCGTCGGCGACACCACCGAGGCCGGGTTCGCCAAAACGGCCTTTGGCCTGCGCAACTGGGCCGGCGACCAGTGCATCGGCGAACTGGCGATCATCGCGCAAGCAGTCACCACCGGACTGCCCCGCATGACATCGGCGCAAGCGGCTGCCCTGGGCGCGAGGTCGCTGGTGATCGGCGTCGCCAATCGCGGCGGGATCATCGCGCCCGCCTGGCTGCCGGCGCTGGTCGGCGCGCTGGAGGATGGGCTCGATATCGTCAGCGGACTGCACATGAAGCTCGCCGACACGCCGGAACTGGCCGAAGCGGCGGCGCGTTGCGGCCGGCGCCTGATCGACATCCGGAC
>CAXTOI010000048.1:0-12843 GCA_964245645.1 uncultured Novosphingobium sp.
GTCGCTGATGAAGCGGAACGTCAGGTACTCCTGCCAGGTCGCCAGCGGCACCGCAGCCAGCTGCTTGCCCGCCGCCGCGACCGCCGTGGTTTCGGCCACATCCACCGTCGCGGCCTGCGCCAGCCCCATCGCCGCCAGCGTCGGCGGCCAGTCGATTTCGGGGGCCAGCGCAGTGAGCTGCGCGCGGGTCATCGGATTATGCGTCTTGACCGGATCGCGCCGCGCCTCGGGCGTCCATTGATCCTGCGCCAGCTTCGTTTCGAGCGCGATGATCCGGTCGGCGCGCGCCAAGGCATCGGGCAGCCCCGCCAAGGTCTGGAGATGAATGATATAGTCGCGATAGGCTTTGCGGATCGCATCGTATTTTGCGCCCGGCAGCAGATAGTAATCGCGTGTCGGCAGACCCAGCTCCCCTTGGCCGGCATCGGCGGTATAGCGCGTGGGATCGTCCTGATCGACGCCGATCCCGATGTTCACCGGCGAGGCGTAACCCGGCTGCATCATCAGTTGCACCAGTTGTGCGCGCGTCGTCACCCGGTCGATCTGCGCCAGCCACGGGCGCAGTGGCGCCAGACCGCGCGTCTCGATCCCGGCTTCGTCCATCCAGGCGCGGTAGTAATCGCCCACTTGCCGCGAGATCAGCGCGTCGGGATGCTGCGCCGCTTCCTCGACGATACCGCGCAGCTGCAATCTCACCTCGTCGGGCATCTCGTAATTGTAGCCTGCGCCGGCCTTGTCGGCGGGAATAGCGGTTTTCTTCAGCCAGCTACCCTCGGCGTATTCGAAGAAGCCGTCGCCCGGCTTGATCGTCCTGTCCATGTCCCCGGTCGCAACCCCCCAGGCGCCATAGCGCGGCGTGCCGGCCGGCTCGGCGGCGGCCAGGCAGACGGGAACGACCAGAACAGCCGCAAACAGCAATTGACGATACATCGCATAGCTTTCGGAAGATTGAACCGCCCATGCTAGCCGATTGCGATGGCTCGGCAAGGGCGTTGCGCGATCAGGCCTCTCTGTTCAACAAGGTGCCGATGACTTGCAGCCAACGATCATAAGCAGTCCGCCCGGCCGCCGTTATGGACAGTATCGTCAAAGGTTTCTTGCCCACGAAACTCTTGGCCGCCGTGACGTAGCCCGCCTCTTCCAGCTTCCTGAGATGGACCGACAGATTGCCGTCAGTCGCCCCCAGTCGGCTCTTGAGATCGATGAACTCGGCCTTTCCGGCGCTGGCCAGAAAGGCCATGATTCCCAGCCTGATGCGACCGTGAATGACTTCGTCGATCTTGTCGATGTCGAAGCCGTCCATGATCATACCGCCTGAGAAGGCTGGCCCCGCATCAGCAGATAGCCGGGCAGGCCCGCAAACAGATAAAGCGTAACCGCATAGGCAAGGAACATTTCAGGTAGGCCCGCCATGAAGCCCAGCAGCACGGCGGCCAGGAAAGACCCGAAGGCAAGCCAGGATAGCCACTTCGTCTCGGTCATTGCTGCCGCCACCGTCCAGCATGTCCCATACAGAGCCAAGACCGCCGGAGCGAGTAGCCACAGAAGATTGATGTCGTGCAGTCTCCATATTGCCAGCGCAAGTGCCGCGCAAAATGCGAAAATGCCCAGGCCTGCACCGCTCCACCCTGCGGCATTGGCGCGATTGTTCGGGCTGGTTGTGCCCGGCGAGCGTTCGACGCCACGCTTGAGGTAAATCAGTCCGCCGACGAAAATCACGGTGGCAACGATCCAGGTCCCGTTTGCCAGGGACTGTGTGGCGGGGATCAGGCCCTTCATATATGCGTACATCAACAGCGCTGCCGTGCCCCAGACAATGCCCGCCATCAGCAGGATGGGCCCAGAGGTAAGCGGTGCAAGCCGCCCGTCGCGGGCCAAGGCTTTTACATAATCGAGGTCGGCATGCAGGGACTGGATCTGGTCGGTCATCGCAAATCTCCGTTGAAAACGTCTCGCCTGCAACTCTGATACACCATGTACTTTGTAATTCAAAGTACTTTATTATGTTTATTTGCGCTGCTTAAGATTGCCTTATGCCGCTTGACCTCGACCACCAAACGCCGCAACTGGCTGGCGCCATGAACCGCGCAAACCCCATCGCGAATGCCACGCTCGCCCGTCTCGAGGCGGTAATCGCCGAACGGCGTGCCGGCGATCCCCAGGCGAGCTACGTGGCCAGGATGCATGCCAAAGGCCTCGCCAAGATCGCGCAGAAGCTGGGCGAGGAGGCGGTGGAGACGGTTATCGCCGCGCTGGCCGAGGATCGCGCTACGCTGGTGGGTGAGGCGGCCGATCTGCTGTTTCACCTGCTGCTGCTGCTCGGTGCCAAAGACGTGCCGCTGGCCGCGGTGCTGGCCGAACTGGACCGGCGCGAGGGGGTTTCGGGGATCGCCGAGAAGGCCGGGCGCGGCGTTTGATGTTCGAAGCCGAGCAATTGCCCCGTAGAAGGGCAGCCCTTCGACACGCCAGGACAGGCGGAGAAAACATAGGTCACGACAGATGTTCGTGCTTGGAAGGACTCGTACATGCCCATCGACACCACCCAACCCTACGATCCCACCAACATCTTCGCGCGCATCCTGCGCGGCGAACTGCCGTGCAGCAAGGTCTACGAGGACGAGTGGGCGCTGGCGTTTCACGACATCCGGCCGCAGGCGCCGGTGCATGTGCTGGTGATCCCGCGCGGGACCTGGGTGAGCTGGGACGACTTCACCGCGCGCGCCTCTATGGAAGAAATCGCGGGTTTCATGCGTGCGGTAGGTGCGGTGACGCGGGCGCTGGGGGTGGACAAGCCGGGCTATCGCCTGATGGTCAACATGGGCGGCCACGGCCATCAGGAAGTGGCGCATCTGCATGTCCACATCTTCGGCGGGCGCCAGTTCTTCGAGATGATCCCGGCGTGATTTTGTCCTGCTGATCCCGCGTTCCGGCGCTGGTTCTGCATGAGCGCTTGCTCCGCAGGGGGCCATGGGGATATGTGCCGCAGCAATGATCGCATCCCCTTCGCCTCCCGGCGGCTGCTTTGCGGGGCCGTTGCACCGCTATGCGGTGCGCGCCTATTTTGACGATACCGATCTGTCGGGCGTGGTCTATCACGCCAATTACCTGCGCTGGTTTGAGCGGGCGCGGTCCGATCTGTTGCGCCTGCTGGGCATCGATCAGCGCGCCGCATACGAAGCGGGCGAGGGCGCTTATGCCGTGTCGGAGCTGACCATTCGCTACGCGGCATCGGCACGGCTCGACGATGTGGTCATGATCGAAACCTTGCCCGAAGATGTCCGGGCGGCAAGTTGCCGGCTGCACCAGCGCGCCTTGCGCGATGGCACGCTGTTGGCCGATCTGCGCGTAAGGGTGGGCTTCGTCGGCCCCGATGGCCGCCCCCGCCGGCAACCTCCCGCCTGGCGCGCGGCTTTCGTCACCTTGGTCGATGCCGCTCCCGTCGCCCTGGATACAGGAACACCATGAACCTTCACGCGCTGCTTTCCGGGCCCGCCGGTCCCGCCCATCTCAATCCGATCAACCTGTTTCTCGATGCCGACATCGTTGTCCAGCTGATCATGGCCGGGCTGCTGCTCGCCAGCATCTGGGTGTGGACGATCGTGATATCCTTCGGCCTGCGCATGCGCGGGTTGCGCCGCCGTTCCGACGCGTATGAACGTGCGTTCTGGCAGGCCAGTGATCTCGATACTTTCCAGGCGCCTCATGCCAAAAGCGAATTGCCGTCGGCCCGCGTCGTGGCCGCGGCGATGGCGGAATGGCGCCGCTCGCTGGCGGGCAAGACGGTCGATCGCGAAGGCACGCGCCAGCGGCTGGCCTCGGTGATGGATACGGTGGTGGTGCAGGAGGCCGACCGGCTGGCCGAGCGGCTGAATTTCCTCGCGACCGTCGGCTCGGTCGCGCCGTTCGTCGGGCTGTTCGGCACTGTCTGGGGGATCATGAGCGCGTTTTTCCAGATCGGGCAGGAACAGAATTCCTCGCTCGCGGTGGTCGCGCCGGGAATCGCCGAGGCGCTGGCGGCGACTGCGGTCGGCCTGTTCGCGGCCATCCCCGCGGTCATCGCCTACAATCGCTTTTCGCACCGGGTAAACGCTTTCGACGCCAGGCTGCAACGCTTTGCCGACCGCTTCCTCGTCAGCCTCAGCCGCGAGCTGGAAGCGGAATGAGCATGGGCCCGCCATCGCATCGCCGGCGGGGCCGCAGGGCGGCGCGGCGCACGCCGATGGCCGACATCAACGTCACGCCGCTGGTCGACGTGATGATGGTGCTGCTGGTGATCTTCATGGTCACCGCGCCGCTGCTCAAGGCCGGCATCGCGATCCAGCTTCCCGACAGCCGGGCCAAGCCGCTCGACCAGACGCCGCATGATGTCACCGTCACCATGGATCGCGCCGGCAAGGCCTATCTGGACGACGCCGAACTGGCCCCCGACGCCTTGGCCGAGCGGATCGCCGCCTTGCCCAAGGGGCCGGACGGCCGCGCGCCGCAAGTGACGTTGCGCGCCGATGCAGGGCTCGATTACGGGCGCGTGATCGGGCTGATGGGCGAACTCAATCGCGCCGGGATCACCGCGATTTCGCTGGTGACCAATGCCGGCACCCGCGCTCGCCGGCCTGCCGCTACGGTCAGCGACAGTTCAGTTTCAGCGCCCTAGCCCCAGCCGATGGCATCAGGCGCACTTCGCAGCGAGGAACAGGTCGGGCTGGTACTGGCCGTGGCGCTGCATGCCGCGCTGATCGGCGTGCTGCTGTGGCGGCCGGCGATCGCGCCGCCGCCGGTGCCGCAGCGGATCAGCGTGACCTTGTCGCCCGATGTGGGGCTGCAGGCAACCGCGCCGACGCATGCGGATGCCACCGCCGATATGGCGCCGAAGCTTGGCACGCCGCCGCCGGTCGCCGCCTCTGTAGAAACCCCGGCGCCCGTCGTGCCGCCGCCCCCGGCCAGGATCGCTGCCCCGCCGGTGGAAAAGCCGGCGCCGGAGCCCAGACCGGTCGCAGTGACCCGGCCCAGGCCGGCTGCCGTAAAGCCCATCGAGCCGGCGCCTGTATCGCCGCCGCCGGCCAAGGTGACCCCGCCACGGCGCCACGCAGCCAAGCCACAGGACACGTCGCCGGTTCCGGCTGCACCTGCGGCCAGAGCGGCAGCGAAGCACGCGCCGTCGGTCAAGGATTGGTCGCTGGATATGCCGGCAAGCCCCGATCGTCAGACCCCGGGCGCCAGCCGCATCGGCAATGATTTCCTCAAGGGCGTAAGCGGCGGCAAAGCCGGCGGCAAGGCGCAGCAGCAGGGCGCGGCGGTGATCGGGCCCGAGGTCAAGTCGGCGTTATCGGGCGCGATCGCGCATCAGTTGAAGCCGCATTGGGTGGCGCCGCAGGGTGCCGATGCGGATCAGCTGGTCACGATCCTGTCGTGGGATCTCAATCGCGACGGGTCACTGGCCGGGCTGCCGCGGGTGGTCAGGCAGGAAGGCATCACCGACAGCAATCGCCCGCAGGCTGCGCGCCATGCCGAACAGGCGATCCGCGCGGTCCAGCTTGGCGCACCGTTTCAATTGCCGCCGGAATATTACGACACGTGGAAACACATCCGATCTTTCGAATTCAACAGGACCTTGTCGCAATGATTTCCCGTTATCTGTCGATTTGTCTGTTCGCGGCCGCGCTTTCGCCGGCGGCATGGGCTCAGCCTGCACCTGCCGCTCCAGCCGACCAGGGGGGCTTGTCGGGCTCCGTCACCGATGACAGCGCCTGGCACGATCTGGGCATCGATATCCCGGCGTTCGCCACCGATGCCGACCGTCCGACCACGTCTTCGGCCGGCGGCACCGCCGCGCTGGGCAACGCCATCGCCGAGGTGATCACCGCCGATCTCAAGAACAATGGCCTGTTCAAGCCGATCGGCCCCGGCTGGCTGCCGCCGGTATCCTTCGCCGAAGCGGCGGCGCCCGATTTCGACGCCTGGAGCGGGCGCGGCGCAGAGATGCTCGTGCATGGCGCCGTGGTGGCCGGGGCCGACGGCCAGATCAACGTCGGCTGCGGGCTTTACGATGTCGGGCTGAAACAGCAGCTGATCCGCACCAGCCTGAGCATTGCCCCGGCAGACTGGCGCCGCGCCGCGCATAAATGCGCCGATACGATCTATTCGCGATTGTCCGGCGAGAGCCCGTTCTTCGACAGCCGGATCGCCTACATCGCCGAAACCGGCCCCAAGGATCACCGCATGAAGCGGCTGGCGATCATGGATTCGGATGGCGCCAATCACCGCTTCATCACCACCGGGCAAGCGATGGCGCTGACCCCGCGCTATTCGCCCGACTACCATTCGATCGTCTACCTCAGCTACCTCGACGGTCAGCCGCGGATCTACATCTACGACATCGATACCAATCACCAGCGGCTGCTGCCCGCCACCCACAACCCCACCTTCGCCCCGCGCTGGTCGCCCGACGGCAAGTGGATCCTGTATTCGATGGCTCGCGGCGGCAATACCAATATCTTCCGCATCCCCGCGAGCGGCGGGGGGCTGCCCACGCAATTGACCGACACGCCGGGGATCAACATCGGCGGCAGCTATTCGCCCGATGGCCGCCATATCGTCTTCGAAAGCGACCGTTCGGGCAGCCAGCAGGTCTATGTGATGGATGCCGACGGCAGCAGCCAGCACCGCGTCACCTTTTTCGGCGGCCGCGCCGCCACTCCCGAGTGGAGCCCGCGCGGCGACCTGATCGCCTTCACCCATATCGCCGGCAATCTGCGCGTCGCGGTGATGACCCCGGAGGGCGGGAGCCTGCGTTACCTGACCGACAGCTGGCAGGACGAGGCTCCGACCTGGGCGCCCAATGGCCGCATCGTCCAGTTCTTCCGCACCGAGAAAGACAGCGGCCATACCGGCTTGTGGCAGGTCGACCTGACCGGTCGCAACGAGCGCCGCCTGCCGACCCCGGTCGACGCGTCGGACCCGTCGTGGGGCCCGGTTCGTCCATGATCGGGGGCGCTGGTCCGCCGGGGCCAAATGCGCTATGTCACCTGTATTAAAGGAGAAACGCTGTGGCTTTCACTTCCCTCAAAGGCGCGCCTCGCGCAAATCCTGGCTACCCTGCGCTGGCGATGATGGCTGCATGCGCAGCACTGTCGGCCTGCGCGGGCAAGGCGCCGCGCATCCTGCCGCCCGAGCCCGGCCCGGCGATGTCCACGTCGACCAATTCCGGCGGCATGGACGGCCACGGCGTCGTCCCCGGCAGCCAGGCCGATTTCCAGGCCACGCTGCTGGGCCGCGATGTGATCTATTTCAACACCGACAAATACGCCATCGACAGCGAAGCAGTGACCGCGCTGCAAAGCCAGGCACAATGGCTGATGCGCTATCCCGCCAAACATGCGACGCTCGAAGGCCACGCTGACGAGCGCGGCACCCGCGATTATAATCTGGCGCTGGGCGAACGACGGGCCAATGCGGCCAAAGTCTATCTGCAAAGCCTGGGCGTCGATGGCGCACGCCTGAACACGGTGAGCTACGGCAAGGAACGCCCCGTTGCGGTCGGCTCGAACGAAGAAGCCTGGGCCAAAAACCGCCGCGCCGTTACTGTCGTCGTGGACTAGCACTGCAGGCGAGGACCGAGGAATCTACCACCCACCTCTTCAGAAGGGGCTCGAAGACACCGCAATGCGGCATGAGCCTATCGCCGAAAATTCTCCGACTGGGCGAGGTAAAGACCAACCACTCTTGCACTGGGTACCCCGGCACGCTTATCTGCCGGCATATGGCTCGCCCGCACCGAAAGAACGATTGGGGTTTTCCGCGTTGGGGCGGATATGAAGGCGGCCGCGAAGCCGCGCGCATCCGCATGTGCGACCGCGTGGGTTGCAACGAGGCCGGCAATTGCCCCGCGCCGAAATCCCCAAACAGCACCGAACGCTGGTATTTCTGCCAGACGCATGCGGCCGAATACAACTCCGGCTGGGACTATTTTGCCGGGCTGACCGCCGAGGAAGCCGCGGAACGCGAGCAATCCGAAACCCAGACCAACGCCGGCTATCGCGAATCGGCTTACTACGGCTGGGCCGGATCGGGCGACGGCACGCGCAGCCGTGACGAGATGCGCGCGCTCGACCTGCTTGGCCTCGATCCCGATGCCGACTTCGACGCAATCCGCAAAGCATGGCGAACCAAGGCCAAGGAAGTGCATCCCGACGTCAGGCCAGGGGATGCCGATGCCGCCAAGGCTTTCCAGGCACTGCAACTCGCCTACGAAGTGCTGCGCGCCGCCGAAGAGCGCCGGCAGTGGAAAGGCGCTCTTTAACCCACGCTCCGAGCAAGAAATCCTCCCCCCTTGGGGGAGGTGGCAGCCCGAAGGGCTGACGGAGGGGGTCCTTCGGCAGTACCGATTTTCACCTCCGTCCCGCTTCACGAACCACTTCCCAGAAGCAGGATTTTCTGTCAGACATCCTGCGCGCTGTCGCCGCCGGTCACTTCGAAATTCGCCCCGCTGCACATGGCTGCCGCGTCCGAAGCCAGAAACACCGCCATCGGCGAAACATCCTCCGCCTTGAGCCACGCCACACGCAATGGCACGCGCGGCGCGCGATTATTCCAGGTTTCGGCCTCGGTCGGGTTTTTGGGCGGATTGTCCATGGTCTCGCCAATGACATGGCTCCAGCGTTCCGGGTAACGGGTCAACGCCGTGTCGATCAGGCCGGGCAGGATGCAATTGACCGTCACGCGGTATTTGCCGAATTCCTCGGCAGCCGATTTCATCAGCCCGATGATCGCGTGCTTTGAAGCCGAATAGGATGCAGCGCCGGCGGTGCCATGCTTGCCCTGCATCGACGAGAGCAGGATGATGCGCCCGCTGCGCTGCGCGCACAACGTGGGGGCAAAGGCGCGGACGGTGTTGGCGGTGCCGTTGACGTTGTTGTCAATGACATCGTACCAGTCGCTATCCTCCATCTCGAGCAGATCTTTCCAGCGCTGAATCGCCGCATCGGCCACGACGATGTCGATGCGGCCCATTTCGCGCAGGACGCGGTCATGCGCAGCGCGCAACTCGGCGATCTTGCGGATATCGCCCCGGATGGAAACGCAGCGGCGCCCGGCGGCACGGATCTGCCGCTCGGTCTCGGCCAAATCGGCAGGCGTGGCCGGCTCGGCATTCGATGCCGGGCTGACATAGCCGGCAATATCGAAAATCGCGACATCGGCGCCGTTGACCGCCAGTTCGACAGCAATCGCGCGCCCGATCCCGCGCGCCGCGCCGGTAACGAAGGCGACCTTGCCGGCAAGCCCGGTGTCGCGACCAGGCACAATCGGCCCCGCCGACGGAGGGTTTGGCGGAACCTGCGCGGACACCGTAGCAGCAATGCCGCCGGCAGCGATCGCGCCAGCCCCCAGCATCACCGCACGGCGTGCCGAATCGATGCCGGCGGATTGATCGGAACGGTTATTGCTCATCGAAAGCTCCTGTTGAACGGGGAGCCAACGTGAAAAGTTCCGGCAGGTTCCCCAATCCTCCCCCTCTGGGGGAGGTGGCAGCGCGCAGCGCTTAGCCTGTCCCGGCGAAGGCCGGGAGAGGGGGCGGGTTTAACGGGGCAGGGCTTTATGGGCCAGGGTGAACGGCGGCGGATTTCAGCGCGCCCGCCTATTTGGGCGACAGCACCATCAGCATCTGGCGGCCTTCCATGCGCGGCCAGGCTTCGACCTTGGCCACTTCGGCAATATCGTCCTGCACCCGCTTCAGCAGGTTCATGCCCAATTGCTGGTGCGAGAGTTCGCGGCCGCGAAAGCGCAGCGTGATCTTCACCTTGTCGCCATCATCGATGAACCGCGACACGTTCTTCATCTTGGTGTCGTAATCGTGATCGTCGATATTGGGACGCATCTTGATCTCCTTGATCTCCTGCGTCTTTTGCGACTTGCGCGCGGCGTTGGCTTTTTTCTGCGCTTCGTAGCGATATTTGCCGACGTCGAGGAATTTGCACACCGGGGGATCGGCGTTGGGGGAGACTTCAACCAGGTCGAGACCGACGCCATTGGCCTGTTCGATGGCCTCACGCGTGTACATCACGCCCAGGTTTTCACCGTTTTCGTCGATGACGCGGACTTTGGGCGACACGATCAGATCATTGAAGCGAGGCCCGCTCTTGACGGGGGGCGCGAGCATGTGCCGGGGTGGGGGGGCTATAGTGCGTTCTCCTGTGACAGTTGAAGGGCGTAGTGGGGCGGCTCATTAGAGCGAATCATGCGGTCGAGCAAAGCGGAATTATCAGGCGCTGACAGCCGACCGGGATTGTGACTGCCAAAGTAGGAACTGCAGCAGCCGATTGCCAGCACTCACCAGCGCATGAATGGCGTCGGCCGGCTGCAGCACCGCGAGAATAGCGGGGTCGTTTGCGGGCATGCCGCCGGTCAGGGCGCCGAAGGCGGGCAGGATCAGCCGGGTCTCGCTGGCCACCGCGCAAGCCCGGGCAATCCGCCGCCCGCGTGCGGAAACCGATAATTTGGGATGGAAATGCCCGGACAATTCCGGCGATCGTTCCCCGATGCGCGCATGATGACGCAGCTTGATCGCGCCGACGCTGCATTCCTCCAGCAAGGTCCCGCCGATCTCGCCGGCAAGCTGCGCATCGTGATTGCCGGTGATCCACAGCCACTCGGTCGCGCGGGTCAGCGCGGCGAGCATTCCGGCGGCATGCGGCTCCATGCGCCCAGGCCCGGCAGAATCATGAAAATTGTCGCCCAGGCAAAAGACGCGCCGTGCACCGGTCGCGCGAATCGCCAGTGCGACCCGCTCCAGCGTGGCGCGGCTGTCGTAAGGCGGCAGCATCTGGCCGCGCACGGCATAGAAACTGGCCTTTTCCAGATGCAGATCGGCCACCACCAACGCCCGCTCGCGCGGCCAATACAGCGCCCGGCCATCGATCAGTTGCCATTCCTCGCCGGCAAAGGGCAGCGGTGCGAACGAAACGGGAACCATGACCCGCCCTTGCCGCAGCGCTGCCGATTTGGCAAGCGGCGCGAATGAACGAAAGCTATGTTGTCGATTGGGCCCCATGCACCGCCCGCGCCCGCGCCTGGTTCGAAAGCCTCCGCGACGAAATCTGCGCCGAGTTCGAGGCCATCGAGCGCGGAGCGGGCAGCGACGCGAGTTTCGCCTACCAGCCGTGGCAGCGCGCCGCCGTCGAAGGCGGCGATGGTGTTGAAGGCGAGGGGGGCGATACCGGCGGCGGCACACGCGGCGTGATGAAGGGCCGCATCTTCGAAAAGGTCGGCGTCAACGTCTCCACCGTGGTCGGCGCGCTGGCCACCGATTTCGCCGCCACGATCCACGGCGCCTCGCCGCAGCAAAACGGCTTTTCCGCAACGGGCATCAGCCTGGTCGCGCACATGGCCAATCCGCATGTCCCAGCGGTGCATATGAACTTCCGGTTTCTGACCACCACCAAAGCGTGGTTCGGCGGCGGCGCCGATCTCAATCCGCCGCTGCCGTATGAGGAGGATACGCGGGGTTTCCACGAGGCGCTGCAAACCGCCTGCGACGCCCATGGTGCCGGCTGGTACGAGCGCTACAAGGCATGGGCCGATGATTATTTCTACATCCCCCACCGCCAGGTCCATCGCGGCGTCGGCGGGATCTTCTACGATCACCTGGAATGCGCCGATGAGACGACGTGGGAGGCGAACTTCGCCTTCACCCAGGACGTGGGGCGCGCGTTCCTTGCGATCTTCCCTGAACTGGTACGTCGACGCATGGCGCAGGCTTACACGCCCGAAGACAAGCGCCGCCAATTGGAATGGCGCGGGCGCTATGCCGAGTTCAACCTGGTCTACGATCGGGGCACGCTGTTCGGGCTCAAGACCGGCGGCAATATAGACGCGATTTTGATGAGCCTGCCGCCCGAGGCGGTATGGACATGACGTTTGCATATGACGCCGGGTGGCCCTGATCGCAGTATCGCAAGCACCGGCTGATGCCGGTGGCAGTGGCGCGCATCGATGGGTTTATTTTGCTATTTTACGCCAACGAAGGCGATTGCACGGCATGACTATTTTGCCTGAACCGATCAGCGTGCGTTGCGATCAGGGCTGCTGGCCGGACGGGCAGATACGACGCGGCCGGCAACAGCGGCGGCCTGCTCTACACAGTTGAGCTTTTGAATAAGCAACGCAACCAAAGTCCTTCTGAACTCTCAACCCGTCATTTATCTCTCGTACCGTGAATTTGATCGGATCGCCGGGCCCATGTGCCAGCCAGGGCCAAGTTCCGGCTGTTCGTCATTCCGTAAACACTGCCATTGCGAGTCTAAATCCCAGCTAAATCAAATGTTCAGGGTGAAGAAAGCTTTAAGCCATCATATCCTTGGATCTCTTTCGGGACAAGGAACAACCTATGCAAATTCGCGGCGCGCGGTTGGGTAAACCCATCCTTTTGGCCTTGGCTCTTGGCTCAGCGCCGGTGGCCATGCTCATTCATGCTTCTGCTTCAGCGCAGATTTCCATCGGCATCAGTGTGCGGATTGGACCGCCGCCGCTGCCCGTCTATGTGCAGCCGCCGATGCTGGGACCGAATTTCATCTGGATCCCCGGCTACTGGTCGTGGGACGACTGGTGGGGCGACTATTACTGGGTTCCCGGCACCTGGGCGAGGGCACCGCGCCCCGGTTATTTGTGGACGCCCGGCTACTGGGGCTGGAATGAAGGCTTCTATGCCTGGCACGGCGGCTATTGGGGGCAGCATGTCGGCTGGTATGGTGGCATAAATTATGGCTACGGCTATACCGGCTCCGGCTTTTTCGGCGGCGAGTGGCGGGGAGACAATTTCTACTATAACCGTTCGGTTACGAATATCGGTAA